>JAEENR010000244.1 GCA_016283885.1 Verrucomicrobiota bacterium | reverse complement strand
CTATAAAAGCTGCTGAGGCAAAACTGGTCAAGAAAGAAGAGCCCAAAACAGAACCGGCGGTGAATGAAACGCCGTAAGTTGTTGAAGTCCAGGTAGAAAAACCGACTCCTGTCATTATTCCTCCTGAACCGGTAGCTCCTGTAGCTCAAACAGAACAACCTGCAGAGGAAAAGAATGTTGCTCCAGAAGCTGAAGCTCCGGCTGAAGAAGCAGTCACGGAAAAAACGGAGAAAAAACAAATCGTGATAGTTCCTGTCAGCACTCAGACCAATAGTACCACTGGTACCGCCATAACTGCGGACGGCATCCGGATCGCGCGGCGTGAGGGAATCGTCCGTCTGAATGAAAGTCCGGCTGCCCCTACTCCTTATTCGTTGTATAACATCTACGACAGAAGGATGATGAACTTCCTGTACATCACCAAGGACAATGAAATTTCTCTTAAACCGTATGCCGGCAAGAAAGTGATAGTCACCGGTCCTGAATCCATAGATTCCCGCTGGAAGAATCACCCGCTCCTGACAGTAAAAACGATCGAGTTGAGAAATCAATAACTCAATGATAGATAACCTCATAGATGGGAAGGCCATTGCCGCCGCCATACACGAAGAAACGGCTCGTGAGGTGGAAGCCCTGCTGAAGCAGGGAATCCAACCGGCGGTCGCCTTTGTCCGGGTCGGTGAAGACCCGGCTTCTAAGGTATATGTGGGAATGAAAGAAAAGATGGCTGCCAAGCTGGGCATCAAATCTATCCTTCACATTCTCCCTGAATCTACCTCTGAGGCCGAGCTTTTGACTCTTTTAAATAAACTCAACGCGGATCGATCTGTTCATGGGATACTTGTTCAAGCCCCCCTTCCCAAACATATTGATCAGGCCAGAGTCTTTGAAACAGTTCTTCCGGATAAAGATGTGGATGGTTTTCATCCTGTCAATGTGGGCAAGTTACTGCTGGGTGACACTCATGGATTTGTCCCCTGCACTCCCGGCGGCATCCATGAATTGCTCATCCGCTCAGGTGTTGAGACCAACGGCGCAAATGTGGTCATTCTCGGCAGAGGAAACATCGTTGGCAAGCCTATGGCTTCCATTCTGATGCAAAAAGGTCCTCACGCCAATGCCACAGTCACGATTTGTCACTCTCGTTCACGCAATATAGGATCCATCTGCCGCGATGCGGATATCCTGATCGCAGCTCTTGGAGTTGCGGAATTTGTAAAAGCCGACATGGTCAAACCCGGAGCAACCGTCATTGATGTGGGAGTCAATCGGATCAATGACGCTAACGCGCCTAAGGGCTATCGCCTTGTAGGTGATGTGGATTTCAACGCAGTCCAACCGATTGCCGGTAAAATTACACCCAACCCTGGCGGGGTCGGGCCTATGACTATCGCCATGCTGATGAAAAATACTGTTCGTGCAGCTAAAATGGCAAATTTGAAACAATAATAATTAAACAATAAACTAAAAAAATAATATGAATGCTTCTCGTATTTTGCCCGATTTACAGGCATCCCTGCTCTGTGAGGATGTGCGTGTTGAATCTTCAGGCAATTTTATCATCGTTGGCGTCATCTCCGAAGTTCGGGTTCCCCAGCTTCCCATTGCCGCCTATAAACTGTGTGTCTTCAATCGCTGGACTGCCGGCGTTGGTGAATTCAATCAGGAAGTTCGTCTGGTCGCTCCGGATGGAACAACTGTGCTGCGCAAGAGCGCTTTCAAATTCGCTCTTCAAAGCCCGGCACAAAATACCACAAATGTATCGGTATTCGGACAAGTTGAATTTAAAGAACAGGGCATCTACACGATCGAGATCTTGATCGATGAAGTGATGAAACTGCGCATCCCGGTTCCTGTTGTTCTGGTGCAGCAAAAACAGCAGCCCAAGCAGCAGCCTCCTCAAAAGTAGTAAATAACGAATAATGTATTAAACAAAAAAGCGGCCTTGAGGCCGTTTTTTTATTTTTCTGCAAATCCCGGAATGATAAGAGGGAAAAACTACATTTGCGCCCAATACATTTCGTAAAGGGCAAACTGTACTTCTTTTGTGATATTGGTATAAGCCAGAGACACTTGATAACCTTGCTGCTTATTACCGGTACATCCGACCACTACTCCTTTAAAGTCCACGACTTTCTTTGTTTCGGGATGTTCCACCTGCAAGTGCATCTCCGTGTATAATTCCACTTTTCTTTCGGAGAAAAACTCTAACCCTGCCTCATGAATCTTATAAGAATTCGCAGGCAATAATTGAGTAACTACATCCTCATTATTTGAATCTGGAGATGAATATGATTTATCTAGCCGAGCCACAATATCATCTATGTTTAGAGAATCACACTCTCAAACACCAGAGGTAAAAGTAGCACACTCTTACCTAAACGTCAACCGGCCTGCCCGAAAAAAATAAAGTTTACACATTATCGGGATGCATCTCATTCAAAGGCGACATCGTCCGCAGTCTGGCAATGATCCCCGGCAAGTGCTTCAAAACATGATCCACATCCTCCGCTGTCGTGTAGCGGCTCAAGCTGAAACGGACACTTCCTCTGGCCTCCATGGGTGAAAGTCCCATCGCGTTCAAAACATGAGACGCGCCCAATGAACCAGTGGTACATGCCGATCCGCTGGAAGCACAAACCCCCAACTGATCCAGCAGCATCAAAATAGCCTCCGCTTCAATATAACTGAAAGTGATGTTACTGGTGTTGGGCAAACGCAGATCCTTATTTCCATTCAAATGCGTATACGGGATCGCGGATAATATCCCCTGCTCCAAACGGTCACGAAGTTCTTTCACACGGGTCTTTTCTTCTTTTATAGAGGCCAGACTCAATTCCGCCGCTTTGCCAAAACCAACAATATAAGGAACATTCTCCGTACCCGCGCGGCGCTTATTCTCCTGATGTCCGCCCATCACATACGGCTGGAAAGGTGTGCGATGCTTTATGTAAAGCAATCCGATCCCTTTAGGTGCATGCAGCTTATGTGCGGAAAGAGAAAGAAAATCAACGCCTAGTTTTTGAACATCTATTTCTAATTTTCCCGGAGTTTGAACAGCATCCGTATGGAACAGCACACCGGCTTTCCTGCATATCTTCCCCACTTCCTCTATAGGAAAGATGACACCCGTCTCATTATTGGCATACATCAGCGAAACCAGCGCTGTATCCGGCCGAATAGCGGCAGCCACTTGTGACGGATCCAATGTTCCATCGGGATTCACCGGCAGATAGGTCACATCATAGCCTTTGCGTTTAAGGAATTGCGTCTGATTCATGATGGCAGAATGCTCTACCGCGCTCGTGATCAAATGACGTTTGCCGGTCGTTTCAAGCGCGCTGAAAACAGCCGTATTATCACTTTCTGTTCCGCAGCTTGTGAAAACAACCTCGCGAGGTTCAGAGTGGATCAAAGCCGCGACTTTTTCCCGCGCCTCCTGGATCGCGCCGCTCAGATGATGCCCGAAAAAATAAGCACTGGATGGATTCCCCCATTCTGTTTGAAAGTACGGCTTCATCGCCTCAAACACTTCCGGGGCAACCGCCGTTGTCGCGTTATTATCGAAATAATATACTCTGCGCTCTTCCATAAGCATTAAATTTCAAAGAGATCTGAAGATTCTCCAGCTATCAGCATCGTTGCTTTTTCCAGCTGTTCGGTATTTCCCGATAACACAATATAATCTCCCGCTTTTAATTTCTCGTGCCCCCTGGGACTGAAGATCATAAATGAATTTCTTTCGATAGAAATGATACTCGCACCGCTTTTCGTATAGATATCCAGCTCATTGAGTCGTTTTCCGATTCCAGCCATACCGTCTTTCATTTCAATCAAACGTGTATCATTTATCAAAACATCCGCTTTTTTCTGAAAATCATTCCCTTCTTTGCTCTTCTTTGCACCCCTGAGAATAGACTCGACCTCAACTTCCGCTTTTTGGTAAATACGCTCAAAATATCTTCTAAAAGGATAAGCGATCAACACAGCGATCAATGACAATGCATAAGCATAGATCCAATATCTACGAAAAATCAATATGCTGATCAGAACCATCCAATAAAACCCCAATGCACTAGCAGCCGCACAATATATGATCCGCTCAAACCGTTTCTGAAAAACGGCTAAATTAGCAGGCAATGCTTTCTGTACGATCAAGTGAGCCAGAGCACAATGATTTTCATGGGTGATCAGGATAAACGGTGCGCAGAGAATCACCCCAACCAAATAAAAGCTATCATTAGTTAAGTCCAAAAGGTTCATCCCGGCAAACAATGTGACTTGAGGGATATATCCATCTATCACTTTGAAAAGAACAACGGTCAGGATCATGATCCCAGTGATACTTACAAGGTTCAATACGTTTTTGATACAAAGCCTCTTAGCATAATCTGCCAACGGATCTCCTTTATTTTCAATCCCCGTATGCTGATACCAGTTGATATAAATCCCGAGCGTCTGCATCAGCACCTTGGGGATCAATTTGTTGCAGACCTGGATAATCCTGTCTGAATTGGAAAAGATAAATGGCGTTGCCAGCATTGTCGCAATAGCAACAGATACACATATTGGATAAAGTTGATCATCCACAACACCCAGACTCATCCCCAACGCCAGAATAATGAAGCTCACTTCACCTACATTACACATTCCCAGTCCGACCTTCATCGAAGTCGGGAATGGATTCCCCGTAGTCAAAGTACCTAAAACGCAAGCCACTGTTTTAACGATCACAACGATCACGCAAAGAATTAAAATTTGAGGCCAATACTGAACGACCGCTCTGGGATCGATCATCGTTCCAACTACTACAAAGAAAATGGCGGAAAACATATCTTTGATAGGCTGCACAACTTTTTCCACTTTGTGAATAGAGTTTGTTTCCGCGATCAATGCTCCCATAATAAAAGCTCCCAAAGCCGTGCTATAGCCTAAAGCCTCCGCTAACTGAGCCATTCCAAAACAAAGACCTAATGCAGTGACTAAAATCAGTTCTTTTTTCTGGGTGCGTTCCACATAATTCATCAACCGGGGCACTAACAACAGACCAAATATGAGCACTAAAACAAAGAACAGCCCCAATTTCCCCAATGTCCCTGTGATGTTGCTCATTTGAAAAGTTCCCGTCACGGCTACACTGGCCAAAATAGCCATTAAGGAAATACAGATGATATCCTCTACAACAGCGATCCCGATAATGATCCCGGCAAACCGTTCTCTTAAAAGCTTTAACTCCGCCAGTGTCTTGGAAATGACCATCGTTGAAGACGCCGACAGGATCGCTCCCAAAAAGAGGCAATCCATCATTTTCCATCCAAAGATCTTACCGACAACACAGCCCACAGTAAACGTGATAGCGACTTTTATCCCTGTCGCGATCGATGCCGACATACCCACCTGTCTAAATTTGCGAATACTGAATTCCAGTCCCAGAGAAAACATCAGCAAGACTATCGCCATGTCTGACATCATCTCCAGGTTTCCCTTATTTTTCAGTCCCAGCCCAAAAAGCGAGGGCGTATGAGGTCCCAGCAGAAAACCGGTAACGATATAACCTAAAATGTTGGGCTGGTTGAAACGATGAAAAATCAGCAGTGCCACACTGGCAACAAACATAACTACAGCAAAATCATGAATAAATAATGCTTGAGCTTCCATATCACATCAATTGACGGAGATCAAAATCCTTTCTTTATAAAAAAATAATATATTAATACAGAACAGTTTACTACTAAGTTAATTAGTGATATATAAAAAAAACCCGGCCGAACCGGGTTCTTCAAAATAATATCTGAAAACTATTCTTCAGAAGGTTTCCAATTGCGTTTCGGCGGTTTGACAACCAAACCCTTTTTGATCGCTTTGGCAGAAACCAAAACATAACGGACTTGACCATCCACCACGGCGCGTACACGTTGGAGATTCGGCATAAAGCGGCGTTTGGTAATAGCCGTCAC
>JAEENR010000243.1 GCA_016283885.1 Verrucomicrobiota bacterium | reverse complement strand
CCTTTCCGGGTCGAATCACATAAAAAGCACAGAATTGACTTTTAAAGCGTTTTGTTTTTCACAGGTATAAAGACACCCGGACACCACAAAAACGCCCTATAAACAGATCTAAAGGCTTTTAAAAGCATATCATAAATTATTGAAAATCAACTACTTATAAAATACAATGTTCAGCAAGGCTTAGAATGTTCGGCTGACCTAACGGCTTGGGAACCAGTATCTTAAAAATAAAAATTTTGAGGTATCTATTCTGTGCGCCTAAAATCCGGGTGCGCCCTGCCCTGCGCCTAAAACGTTCCCGCGCCTAAAATTTCTTTCTCCCCTCTGTGAAAAAATTTTTTTTTATTTTCTTCCAACGCTCTCCGGCGTGATCTCCCAGAATGCCTTGCAATCTTCGGAGCTAACCAGATTCTTATAATGGCGATGTAAAATTTGTGGCGAGTTTCCCAACTCAAGCGATGTCTTGTCCGCGGACTGAGTACGCTCTAACATCATACTGGCCGCCGTGTGACGGAGACAGTCGCGAGGCCAAGAAGACAATCCTAGTATTTTTGCAAATTCCAGAGACACAGGGGATTTCTTGGAGCCCTTATAAGGCAATGAGAGTTTATGAGCTTTCAAATACTGCATCCAGGCAAGCACATTCTCCGGCATACTGACCTTGCGGAACGCTCTGGTCTTTGCTACAGAAGCATTGATCGTGATTGTCCGCGCGTCAAAATCCACGTCTTTCCACGATACCTTGATCGCTTCCAGTGGGCGAATTCCGGAGAACAACATCAATACCAGCGCCGGAAGCGCTCTCTTTGAGCATTTTTCCATTAAAATGCGGCATTGCTCGACCGTTAAAATTTGAGGGACTTCCAACTCTACGGAAGGAGTGTCCAGACGTTGAGCTATATTCTGAGAACAGTATTCTTTCTTCACGCACCATGACCAAAACGAACAAGCGCATTTCCGCCAAGTAGGTCTGGTTTTGAGTGATACCTTATTGGCCAACGCTTCCAGATCGGTCAATTTAACAGCGTGGATTGGTGTCGAGGCCAACGTTTCACAAAGGCGAGATAAAAACTGCCGAATCTTGGCAAGATAGGTCTTTTTACGCCCGGAATTTTCCAGAGATTGGAGATATAGATCAGAACACTCTTTAACGGACTTTGAGACTGACCCGAATTGGTCATCAGCCCAATAATTAAAAACCGTGGTCAATGTCGTCCGTAAGGAAGCACATTGATTGATTATATTCAAAATTTCGACCTTTGCCGTAACCGGAAGGGCTAAGAGTTCCGAATCAATCTGAGAACGTGTTTTTTTATAAACCATCTCGATCTCTCTGGCCTCTCGAAGCGTCTTTGCCCATTTGACGATTTTTCTCCCATCAGATTTCTGACCGCAGTAAATCTTGTATCCTTCGACAACCTTTCCTTTGTAAGTGTATTTTGCAGGAAAAATCCCCATGAGCAAACTCTAACATTTTTTCAACTTTTTTCAACCTAAAAACACACGTTTTTTTCACTTTTTCGCATTTTTTGAATAAAAAAAATAATCAATTAAAACGTTCTGATTGTGTATAAGATAGCCACTGTTAAGCGACTAATGGAAAAACACCAAAAAACTCTCTACGGGTGTACCACTTTTTTAGCTTCTTTTAGCATATTCCACTGTTGATTTTCAATAAGTTATAAAGATTCCCACGAAAAAACACATCTTTTGCCGTTTTTTACGAAATAAGAGAAAAAGAGCCAAAAAGAGGAAATTTCGGCACGGATTTCGGCCATTTTTTCAGCCACACTTTTTTTGATTTTTTGTAAGACAGAATGTTTTTGAGACAATGTGTATAGGCTTAAACCAAAATAAATCACAAGGTATTAGTTGATATATAGCTCTTTTTACTACTTTAATTAATTGTATTTGAGTTACTTTTAATAGATTAGTTGACATGTCAACTTTTGAGTTAATATATTAATCGATATATTAAACCAAAAATCGCCATGATGATTTTGAATTTATACCATGATTCAAAAAAGTGGTAGCTGAAAAAGTTGCCGAAATAGTAGTTGAATTTCCATTTTTTAGCATCTTTTTTCTTTTATTATAAGAAATCCCAAAAACTGCGTTTTTTCACGAGAATCTTTGTAACTTATTGAAAATCAATGGGAGTAATGATAAAAAAAGACAAAAAAAATGGCACGCCCGCTGCGATTCGAACGCAGGACCCTCTGCTTAGAAGGCAGATGCTCTATCCAGCTGAGCTACGGGCGCACTCACTTTTCTATATGATCCAGCGCATAGAAAAGCGCGCTTCATTTAAGAATAACCGGGCTCAATCGTCAAGGTCAAACTTAGCCGCAGCGCAAATACCAGCGCGGATCGTGTGATCCCCCCTGTCTATCGTTTCAGTGATTTCAGGTAGGTCTTTTGCCCGGCGGTGATCCGGTAGCTTTCCCGTGCTTTCTGGATGGTCTTATTGTGTATCCATTTGTCCAACAGATTCTTTTCAATATACGGGACAGCGGTCTCCCATTGTTTGGCCAGCGCTGTGGCAAAGAACCAGGCCACCATCATATCCAGGTAGTATTCTCCGCTCGGAACGGAAGCCGGTATTTTTAAATATTCCGGCCGAAAGTCTTCATCCAGAAAGTGACGCATCAGCATTCCCAGACCAAAACGGCAGGTGTATAATTTCGGAG
Organism: Verrucomicrobiota bacterium; assembly: GCA_016283885.1. Classification (GTDB taxonomy): domain Bacteria; phylum Verrucomicrobiota; class Verrucomicrobiia; order Limisphaerales; family UBA1412; genus UBA1412. The sequence goes on along the minus strand of JAEENR010000243.1, from coordinate 9,820 downwards.
AGGCCGTCCACTCTTTTATCTGCGGCAGAAGTTCTTGTTTGTGTCGGGCAAAGATTTTGGGCGATACGATGTCGCACACGGCCCAGTTATCCACGCAGGGCAGAAATTTGTTCAGCTCTTCCACACATTCCCGGTAGTCTTTGATCTGTTCGATCAGCAGTCCGTGCAGCATGTTTTCTTCAAAGTAGTGATGCGGAAGCACTGCCATGAAGTCTTTGCTTTCGGATTCTTTGAAAAATCCTTTGGCGAATTTCCTCAGCTGCGGGACTCTGATGCCGATGAATTTTTCCAGCGGGATCTCCGGGGTGATCTTTGCCTGGAATGCCGCGTACTGTTCATCCCGCAAACGGAAGAGGCGTTTTTGGACAGCGGTTTTCATTTGCTCGGCCGCTACAGCCGCCAGTAATGATAGCCGGCGTTCTCATACCGGTCCCGATCCAAAAGTCCTTTGATGTCCAGCAGGACTTTTTTGCCGGGAGCGAAAAAGCGCTCCATTCCCTCCGGGGTGAATCCCTCAAACTGGCGGTGCGCCACGGCAAGGATGACGGCATCCATATCCCGTATGGTATCCATATCCACAAGCTCTACGCCGTAGAGGCGTTTTGCTTCTTCGGATTTGGCCATGGGATCGGAAACGGTCGGTTCGATGCCGTATTCACGCAGCTCCCGGACGATGTCGAATACTTTGCTGTTGCGTGTGTCGGGCCAGTTTTCCTTGAATGTGAAGCCGAGGATGGCGATCCTCGCGCCTTTGACTTGTTTTTCGGCACGGATGAGTGTTTTCACACAGTTTTCGGCTACATACTTGCCCATATCATCATTGATACGGCGTCCGGACAGGATCATCTGGCTGTGATAGCCCATCATTTCGGCCTTGTAGGTCAGGTAATATGGATCTACTCCGATGCAGTGTCCACCCACCAGACCGGGCGAGAAGCGCAGGAAATTCCATTTGGTGCCCGCAGCTTCCAGAACGGACCGGGTATCGATGCCCATCTTGTTGAAAATAATAGAAAGCTCGTTCATGAAGGCGATATTGATATCGCGCTGGGAATTTTCGATGACCTTGGCGGCTTCGGCCACCTTGATGGACGGGGCACGATGGACACCGGCCTGCACGACCAGTTCATAGATATTCGCCACTTCGTCCAGGGTCTCCGCGTCCATGCCGGAAACGATCTTGCGGATGTTTTCAAAGCGATGGATCTGATCGCCCGGATTGATGCGCTCCGGCGAATAGGCGACCTTGAAATCCACTCCGCACTTCAGCCCGGATTCTTTCTCCAGGATCGGCAGACAGACCTCCTCTGTCACGCCGGGGTAAACCGTTGATTCAAACACAACGATACTGCCGCGGGTCAGATTCTTCCCCAGGATCGAGCAGGCGCTTCTAACCGGTGTCAGGTTCGGCGTGTGGTCGTCATAGACCGGTGTCGGCACCGTTACGATGTGGAATTTTGCCCGGCGGAGAGCGGCCGGATCGGCGGTGAATTCCACTGTTGTATTCTTGATTACCTCATTTCCAGCTTCCCCGGTCGGATCGATCCCCTTCTTATAGAGTTCGATCTTGGAAGCGTCCAGGTCAAAACCGATCACGTTGGCTTTTTGTGCAAACGCGACCGCGATGGGGATCCCCACATACCCCAGACCGATCAGCGATATGGATTCTTCCCTGTTTACGATCTTTTCACAAAGTGACATATTTTCTCCTTAAAATGATTTCTGATTATTTTTCTTTTGCAATGCCCGGCTGGCCTGTATCTCGATCAGGAGCCGCCGCGCAATGGATTCCATGCCATAGTCACCGGGATGGATGCCGATCCCGTCCACCTTCCAGAGTGCCCGATCCTCTCGGCCTTCCTCATTGATGGCCAGATTCTTTGGATCCGACAGCTTCAAATGGGAAAAAGCCACCAGCAGCGATGAAGTCTCACCGCAGATATTCCAGACCATCTGATTCTTCGGGGCGGAGGCGAAAAAAGGTGTCGCGCAGATGATGACCACGCGGCTTTGTTTTTCCCCGATCCGGCGGATCATCCGCGCGCAAGCCTTTTCAAAAGCGTCCAGATCGCTCACATTGTCCCCCAGCTGGATGATGACATAGCCGGGCTCGATCTCCAGCAGCTTGTCTATTTTCCTCAAATCATACGTTTCGGGATTCCTTTCAAACTCCGCCAGATTCGAGAACCGGCAGTTCACATCCGCGCAGAATTTGTCCCGGAGCTTGCCGCAGAGCAGATGCACATAATCTTTCTCCTGCGAGCTGGCAGCCATTCCCGCCGTGTAATTCCATCCCATTCCCGGTGCCGCTCCGTGGATACAAAGACTGTTGCCCAGGATGAGCAGATTGATTTTCTCCGCGCTTTGCCCTTCCGGGGCGTTTCCCTTCAAAGCCAGATCCGTAAAAGAGGGAACCTCCACCCGGTTCATTGCCTCGATACTCTGGGCACAGACATCCTTTCCCGCGATGGAAAGGAAAAGCACCACGCACAACACCCGCGCGATATAAAAGATTTTATTCATAACTTCCATGGGAACCGCCGCGCGGACTGAAACTTACCTTCCGGCGCGCATTCCCCGAAACACAGCCACTATCTTTATTTTATTCCCCTTCTCAGGCAAGCTCCAAATTCACACACCCGAGAGGTTTTTCTACCCTTTTTCTTAACGATTAAATCCGTATATGTCATAAAAACGCTTGAAAGAGTACGCGTTTTAGGTCAAAATGCTGCGCGTGCTGGGTAGCATCATACGTGTCCCGCAAAGATTCTTTGAATTTGGATGGGAAGTTTTTAGCGCTGTTTTAGATTACCGAAAGAATATTCTAAAAAAAGGGCTGGATCAGGATTATCGTGAAAAAGCCCTCTGGCTCCAGCACTGGAGCCGGCGCGTTCTGCGGGCGCTGAATGTCCATTGTACCTGCGAAGGCACCCTGCCCCGCAACGGGATGCTGGCTTCGACCCATGTCAGCTATCTGGATGTGCTGGTCATCGCGGCTCATATCCCCTGTGTTTTTGTAGCCAAAAGCCAGGTCCGCAAATGGCCTGTTGTGGGCTGGATCACCAATCTGGCCGGAACGCTCTATGTCTCGCGCGAGAACCGGGGCGATGTCAAACGCGTGGCGGCCGCCTTCCGCCCGATCATCAATCTGGGGCTGGTAGCCGTTGTCTTTCCCGAAGGGACCAGCACCAACAGCCACGAGGTGCGTCCTTTCTATTCCTCACTGTTCGAGCCGGCGGTGGACTGCGATTTTCCCATCACTTCCGCGTGGGTCGGCTATAAAGTCCCTGAGCCTTATAAGGTTGAAAACAACGTCTGTTTCTGGGGCGATATGGGGTTCGCGCCCCATCTGATCCGGCTGATGTCCACACCGCGCATTGACGCCAAACTGGTTTTCGGCCGCTCTATCGAGCATCCCACCGACCGCAAAGAAGCCGCCCATTCCATGCACGAAGAAGCCGTCCGCATCGCCACGCAGGAAGGCTATCTGACCCAGGGACAATAAAAAAGCACGGTTCCTGTTCCCCGTGCCTTTTGTTCTTCAAATCCAATCGTGTATTACGCCTTCAGTTTCTCGGCGTTTTCCATAAACGCGTAGCAAAGGATATGCCCCACCATCATCTGGGCATCCTCCACCCGTCCATAATGCGTGGACTCCACCACGATCGTCTTGGTCGCCAGCTGAGCCATGCGTCCGCGTTTGGCACCCACTACGACCAGCGAGGTCATCCCGTGCGCGTTGGCCCATTCGATCGCCTTCACACAGTTAGGTGAATTGCCGCTCACGCTGAAACTGATCAGCACGTCGCCGGGCTTGGCGTAATTTTCCAGCTGACGCACAAACACATCCTCATAACTGAAATCATTGGCGATAGCCGTCATCCAGGCCACATTGTCATTCAGGCTCAGACAATGGAAAGGACTGCCCATGCTGATGGAGCTGCCTTTGCCCAAATCGCACGTAAAATGCGAACAGTTGGAAGCGCTTCCGCCATTGCCAAACGCAAAGATCTGATGATTTTCCTTATAAGCCTTGCGCAGGACCTCTATCCACTCCGCGATACTTTCGGCCGGGATGGTATCCACGACCTCCTTAAACTGACGAATGTAATCTTCTACCCAGGTTTTCATACTTTTCAGCTTCACTCTGCCGCATACCCGCGACAGGTGGCCTGTAACCAATACCAATTCCGGATTGAATTGTCAAACAATCTGTGCTTCAATCTCCCCAGAGTGAAACCGGACGGAATACTCCTTTGCAATACCGGATCGCCCTCTGCCCCGACGGCTCAGGCAGTGAGGCGATACCTGGCGCAGTTCCTCATGGATCCTCATATCATCGATCTTCCCCGCTGGAAACGCTGGCTTCTGGTCCACGGGATCATCCTGCGCACCCGTGTCCGCCGTTCACTGAGCCACTATCAGTCCATTTGGACACCGGAGGGCAGCCCCCTGATCGTTATCTCACATCGCCAGCAGGACGCTCTGCGCTCCAAACTGGGCATTCCGGTCGAATGGGGGTTCCGCTACGGAGAGCCTTCTATTGAGGATGGACTTCAAAAACTCATCCGCCAAAACTGCCGATCCATTAAGATCTTTCCCCTTTTCCCCCAGTACAGCTGGGCCACTACCCAAACCATCTGGGATGAACTGGACCGGGTCCTTTCAAAAATACCTCATCCGCCTCAAGTCGAAAGAGTACAGCCTTTTTGGAACCACCCAGCCTATCTGGAGGCGTGGATCGGATCCATCCGGAAAGGACTGCCCGCAGAGACAGATCATCTGATCTTTTCCTTCCACGGTCTGCCCGAAACCGCCATCCGTCGCGCCGACCATTCCAACGGCTCCTGCCTCAGCCGCCGGGACTGCTGTCTCCATGCCGCGGGCGAACATCTGGCGCACTGCTACCGCGCGCAATGTCTGCGGATGGCTCATTCCGCCGCCGAAAAACTGGGACTGTCCCCGGAACGCTTCAGCGTCAGCTACCAGTCCCGTCTGGGACACAATGCCTGGCTGACACCTTCCACACAAGAAACCATCAGCACACTGGCCCGGAACGGGGTCAAACGTCTTTCCATTACGGCACCATCCTTTGTAACTGATTGTCTGGAAACTCTCTATGAGATAAAAATACATCTCCGTGAAACTTTTCTGGGGCATGGCGGCCGCGAACTGATCTATATTCCCTGTCTGAACGAGCAGACCAGCTGGATGTCCCGCGTCCTGGAAGACTGAGCGCGGCCGAAAATTTTTCCTCAAAAATCAAAATAATTCATTTGACCTTCAGCGATTTTTTCTCCATCCTATGAACACATCTATCGATAGGTAGATTGACATAATTATTTTGTAATAGATTAAAGTCAGGAGGCGTTCGGGTGAACGCCTCTTTTTTATCTTCTTATCTCCTTCCAAATCCGTTAATGAGAAAGACCGGGATCCTCTAAAGGATCCCGGTCTTTTTTTCTTGGTCAGTGAGCGCTCTCACAAGGAAAGCGCCCATAAATCAAGCGTATTACTTCACCAGACGATAGAACGCAGCGGCTGATGTCATCGGGACTCTGCACTGCCAGGCACCGCCCACCAGTTCAGCTTCCATGATCGTCCAGTTGGCGCTGTCGGCTGTCGGAGCCACTTCCAGGCTCGCGCCCGTGGCGGCATCCCAGCGGAGGACCAGTTCGTCACCTTCAATGCTGTAATCCAGGACCAGATCCGTCACCGGAGGTTCCGGAGTGTTGATGATCCAATCAGAGAACACCGCGGTGGCGTCATTGCTGTCCGCGTTGTGTGAGGTCACCCACAGACCCACATACAGAGGCTTGGCGGCACCGATGGCACCGTCAGCCCATGTGGTGGTATCCACTGTGGCCTGCTGTGTCCAGTCACTGCCGTCCTTGCTGAAGTAAGTAGTGAGGACTCCGCCTTCTTTGGTGATACGCAGCCAGCTCGGATTCACGATCGGTGAACCGTTGTGGACTGTGCTTGAGTCAGAGACACTGGCTCCCACAGCATTGCGCCATGAAGTCCAGTAATCATTGCTGGATCCGCCCACCTGATTGAGGGCCTGGATCTGAGAGCTGACATGACGTCCGTTGCCGGGGATCGTGCCGTCTTCATTGGCTTCGCGAACTGTCAGACCGGCTTTCGCCCAGGCGTTGGAGTTCGCTGTGAAGCTGTCGATCTTCACACTCACGTCGAAGTCAGTATCGATCTGCTCATAGACATAGAAGAACTGGTCGTCTGTACCCCAAACGTCCGCGCCGCAGCCCTTCACGGTGAAGGTGCCGGCCGGGCTTTCCTGGACACTGCCAGTGTAAGCACCGGTGTAGTTCACGTTCGCCGTGCTGTAGGTCGGTGCCGGAGCATTGCCCCAAACGGTGGCATTGCTGAAGCTGGTCCAGCCATAGTCAGGAACCATACGGGTGAAGAGACCCAGACCGAAGCGGATGCCTTCGCTGACCGGGAAGTCGAGGGTCACGCCCGCGACACCGTCCACTGTCAGAACAGCAGTCTCCCCGTCAACGGTAATGCTTACGATATGCTCATCTGGAGTATCCATAGGTGCGAAAGCGTCAACCATCACGTTACCACCTGTGGCAACATCATCAGCGGCGCCGGTCTGTTTATTCCAACCCCAGCCACGGAATGTACCATTATCAAAGCACTGGCTGAAGTTGATCCATTTGCTGCCGTCAGCATTGCTGACAACGATGCAGGAACGGACACCTGTGCAGCCTTCGCCCATACCATAAGCGGTGCGAGTAGCCTCGAAGGTCACCGGAGCGTCCGCGCTGGCGCTGTAAGAATCCTGCAGATACAGAGTTCTGCCGCCCCAGTAATTATCTGTCAAAGTGAATTCCATAAACAATCCGTTGTCCACTTTGTAGCTGAATTGGCCATTGCCGTTCGGATTAGTATATTCAAACGGTTTTGCATCGATCGTCCATGCGCCGCTCAGCTCAGGACCCGTGAAGTCATCCGAGAAGAGTTTGTCTTGCAGAATGCTGAGGGTCGCCGGGGCACTGATGACAGAACCGCCCGCGTTGGCCACTTCAACAGTGTACTCACCCTCGTCAGCGGTGGAAGCCGCAGGAATGGTGTAAGTCGGATCGCTGATGTATTCGATCGGCGTGCCGTCTTTGAACCAGGTATAGGCCAGATCCTTACCGCTCGCGACCACTGTAAAGGCAGCAGGCTGCCCCGCGGCCACAATGACGTTGCTGGGTTGAGAGATGATGGTCGGAGCATCCGGAGCCGGATCATCGGAACCGCTGATCTTCACATAGTTGAATACAGAATCCACACTGTCACCGATCGCGCGCGCATACACACCGAAACCGAAGTGGATGTCTTCAGAGACCGGGAAGTCGAGGACTGCGTAGCGTGTGCCGTCCACAAAAACCTGGACATTCGAGCCGTCGGCAACCAGTTGGACTGCCGCCAGACCATAACCAGACTTGACCATAGTGTTGGGTACACCGTTGCTCTTGTCATTGGAAGCACCGGTCAACTTGTTCCAGCCCCAGCCGTAATCGCTGCCGCTGTCCATACATTGATCAATATGGATCCACTTGCTGAAGTCACCATTGCAGATGATGATGGAACTGCGGGCACCGGTCGCGCCAGTGCCGTAGCTGAAGGATTCACGAGAGACTTCATAAGTCAGAGGATCAGCCTTGCTGGCTTTGAATCCCTTGGTCGTGATGTAAGCTCTGCCCGGCCAGTACTGACCCGTGGCATAGACATGCATATAAATGCTGCCTTCGCCGCTATACATCGTGTAGTAATCGTAGTCCACATCGGCATCCGGATATTGGCTGTATTCAAAGCCCTTGGTATCCAGGTACCAGTCAGACGCGCTGATGTCGGCGGCGGAGAAGTTATCCTCGAAGAGGACGTTGCCCAGATTGGCGGAATGCACCTTCACGGTGTCGGCCGTCATCTTATAATTGCCGCTGTTGGCAACGGTGACAAACGTATCACCTGTACCGATCTTCGTCAGAGGGATAGACTGATATTTATCAGAACCGCTGTTCAGCGTGATGGTCTTGGTCGCACCTGTATCAAAAGCCGCCACATCCGGATTGTCAATGGTCAGAGTCAGTTCTGTACCCGCGTTGAGGATAGCGGTCGGAACCACGATGCTCACAACACCGCTGCCTTCACTGACATCGATCTCAGTGGTATCGAGTGAAATGACCGGTGTGCCGTAAACCTTCACATTGTCATAAGAGAATCCAATGTCGTTATTCACTGTGTAACCTGTTCCGCCCAGAGCGAAAGTAACTTTGCTCAGTGACAGACTGATGGAACCGCCATAGACATCATCCACAAAGAAGTAGCACGCGCCGGCGGTCTGGAGGATACGCACCTTGTGGTTCACCGTATTGTCCAGTAATTCCTTGGTCTGCAGAGCGGCCGGGGTCTTGCCCTGATCGCCCAGAGAATTGTAAGCGGAGAACAGATTCCAGCCGGTCACGTCACCGCGTGCACGGCCGAAGCCCATGCGGTCACCGGTGTTCGCGTTGATAACAGTCGCCATGGTGGTGATGAGAGAACCCGTACCGCTGAACGGTCCCTGTTCAAACTCGATCATCACAGGCTCTTCCGTGGTCGGGAAAAACTCTTCATCGATCACCAGAGAGTCGAGCGGATAGGAATCGGTGGCAACTTTGATATAACCATTGACCACACCATCCACTACGTTGTAGGACACTTCCTTGGCGGTACCGCCGTTAGCAGTGAGGTTTTGGACATACCATTTGTTGGAATCGATCTTGCCGCTGTTGAAATCATCCTCGAAGAGGACGGCATCCATCATGTAAGCCTTCACAGAAACGCTCGGAGCTTCCAGACCCAGCAGATCTGTCGCCAGATCGAGTGTGGTCGTGCCGTAGCCGTTGCCGGCATTGATGATGTTGACGAATTTGGTGGTCTCACCGCCTTCATTGAAGGTCACGGTGCTGACTTCAGGATAAGCCACGGTGGCATCCTGAGAAGTGATGGTGACGGTCACGTCATTATTCGCGATCGCGTCTTCGGGCACGGTGATGGCCAGCAGGTTATTGAAACCATAGACCGCTCTCACTGTGCTGGAAGGATTCACAGTCACGGTAGGATAAGTAGGCGGAACTTGAATATTTTCCACCTTCACACTGTTGATGGCAGCGTGACCGGAGGCACCTACTTCACGGGCATAGAAACCGAGCTCGATGTACATCGGGTCATTGCAGGTCCAACCAACATTGCCGATTTGATTACCGTTCCATATTATGGAAATGGTCTTGCCGTTGTAGAGGACTTCCAGGATACCGCCGGCATCACTGTCCACCCCCATATTCGTACCAGAGGCACCTTTGGCAACATTGTACTGCCAGCCGCCTTCACCACGGTTATTGCGGATGGCGAAGAAGTGAGAGTTGTCCGCGTTGCGCAGGATCAGACCATTAGCAAAAGCCACACCGGCTGTTCTGACTGCCGCATCCAGATCAACAGTGATCTTCAGGGATGTCTCGGTGCTGCCCAGGAAGGTCTTCTTGCTGACTAAGCTCTTGCCGCCCCAGTAATTCTGGGTAGCAACCATGTTGTCAACGACCAGCTTGCCGTCCTTTACACCAAAGAAGTCTTCCTGGGTGTAACCGGTCTCGTAACCGGCATCACTAATCGTCCACAGATTAGAGTCGATCGCCGTGCCGTCGAAGTTGTCTTCCAGTTTCACACCGGCAGGTTCCACACTGGCTACGTTCAGCACATTGGTAGGAATAACATTATCAATCTCACCAATGGTGACTGTGGCTTTACCCGGAATACCGCGTGTGAGTGT
>JAEENR010000003.1 GCA_016283885.1 Verrucomicrobiota bacterium | reverse complement strand
AGAACTGCACATTGCTGTTAATGCTATCGGGGAACTTTTAGGCAAAACGACGACAGAAGATCTGCTGGATTCCATTTTCAGTCAGTTCTGTATTGGCAAATAGTTTTAATCCAAAAGGAGAGAATAAGATAAAAGAGTTTTTTATGAATAAGAAGAATATGACAATCGGGAAAAGTGCTTGGGTAATATCAGTGGCGACAGTTGGTTTAGCCGCATCCTTTACAGTATTAGTTGCCTCAAATGCGTATGCAGATGTGGGGGATCATTTCAACAAAGATGGTTTGAAATATACAGTACTCACCGAAGAAGGGAACAGCGGAACGGTGTCTGTAGCAGGAGATTCCGATATACCAGAGAGTATTAGTATTCCATCCACTGTAAAAAATAAGGAAGTCGCATACATTGTTACTAAAATTGAAGATGCAGCATTCTCCAGCTGCGAGGATTTGAAGAGTATAACGATTCTTGGCAGTGTTACGGAGATTGGAGAGAACGCGTTCGAGAGCTGTGTTAGTTTGGAAAGTGTTATTTTGGGCAAGAGTGTTACTGTGATTGGGGAAAGTGCATTTTCTGATTGTGGCAGTTTGAAAAGTATAGTCATCCCTGACAGTGTTACGGAGATTGGAGAGAGTGCCTTCGAGAGCTGTGTCAGTTTGGAAAGTGTTATTTTGGGCAAGCGTGTTACTGTGATTGGAGAGGATGCATTTTCTGAATGCGGCAGTTTGAAGAGTATAATTATCCCTGACAGTGTCAGAGAGATTGGAGAGAGCGCGTTCGAGAGCTGTGTCAATTTGGAAAGTGTTGTTTTGGGCAAGAGTGTTACTGTGATTGGAGAATATGCATTTTCTGAATGCGTCAGTTTGAAGAGTATAGTTATCCCTGACAGTGTCAGAGAGATTGGAATGAGCGCGTTCGAGGATTGCGACAGTTTGGAAAGTGTTGTTTTGGGCAAGAGTGTTATTGAACTTGAAGATGATGACATGTTCTCTGAATGCAGCAGTTTGAAAAGCATAACAGTCAGTCCTGATAATTCGATATACAGCAGTGAAAATGGGGTCTTGTTCAATAAAAATAAGACTATATTGATACAATATCCTATAGGAAAAGAAGAAAGCAGCTATACTATCCCCGATAGTGTTAAAGAGATCGAAGTTTCGGCATTCAATGAATGCAGCAGTCTGACGAGTATTACAGTCAGTCCAAGTAATACGAAATTCAGCAGTGAGGAAGGAGTTTTGTTCGACAAGGATAAGACAACATTGATCAAATATCCTATAGGCAAAGAAGAAAAAAGTTATACAATTCCCAACAGTGTCACAAAAATCGAAGATAGTGCATTTTCTGAATGCGGCAGTTTGGAAAGTATAACGATTCCCGACAGTGTTACTGAGATTGGTATAATGACATTCTTTGGCTGCAGTCGTTTGAAAAGTATAACAATTCCTGGCAGTATCAAAAAAATTAGTGTGTTGGCATTCACTTTGTGCAGCAGTTTGGAAAGCATAACGATCCCCGATGGTGTTGCTGTGATTGGATATGCTGCGTTCTCTGAGTGCTTTAGCTTGGAAAGTATAACGCTTCCCGACACTGTTACAGAGATTGGGAAACAGGCATTCTTTGGTTGTGAAAGTTTGAAGCGCGTTTACTACAAAGGGAATGCACCCAAGGCCGAAAGTAAGATATATCACGCTACTCCTGATACCCTGACCAGCTACTATTCCAGAGGAAACGACACTTGGAAAGAAGCGATCAAGGATGGAAAATGGGCAGAACGCGGAACTGCAGAATGGGATCCAAAGACAAATCCATAAATGAGGAACTTTCATGCAAATTCTACGGTGGACACTAACAATTTCTTTTTTGATAACATTTTGAGCTTTATTCAGTGAAATATTGCCTTTTTGCGAAAGAATGATATAAAATTTTCATGTGATGAAGAATACGCATAAGTATTGTTCTGTGAATTTATTGACTGGTCTGATTGCTGTGGCCGGATCGTTTTTTCTTGGTATGCAGGCTTGGGCGGCGACACCCACGCCCAGCGAAATGAATCTGGCTGAGAAATGGGCAGAGGCTCGTTTAGCTGGGAATGTAGATGTCCAGCCTCCAAAGGCCGGATTGCAGGTGTTTGCCAATAATGACCCGGTGCAGAAGCGTTCTCGTAACGGCGGACCGATGAATATATCCGGAAACCTTTATAAAAAAGGTCTTTATTGTCATGCTGTCAGTGATGTGCTGGTCACATTGCCGGGCAAAGCCAAAACTTTGTTTTCCGAAATCGGTGTGGATACCAATGGAGACACTTCCGGCGGAAGAGGAAGCGTTGAATTTATCGTAGCCATTGGTGATAAAGAACTTTTCCATTCCGATCTGATCCGTGAAGGAAGAAAGCCGCAGGCGATCAAGGTGGATCTGAACGGAGTGAGCGAGTTTTCTTTGAAAATCAGTGACGGCGGAGATGGTATTGCGTGTGATCAATCCGATTGGGCTGATATCCGGGTGGAGATGGAAGACGGTTCGATCCTGTGGCTGGATGAGCTTCCAATTCTGAACGAAGGAAAACTGCCGCTTTCCACAGATCCACTTTTCTCGTTCACGTATGATGGAAAATCTTCTAAGGACTTACTGTCCAACTGGAAGTTCGATCGCAAGGCGAAGAAGTTCGCGGATAAGACAGCTTATGATTTGACTTGGAACGATAGTCAGACCGGTTTGGAAGTCCGCTGTGAAGCGATAAAATACGCGAATTTCCCAACCATTGAGTGGACTGTTTATTTCAAAAACAACGGCAAGGAGAAAACCCCCATCCTGGAGAACATTCAGGCGCTAGACGCGCTTTTCTCAATCGAGGGTACGGTTGACCCGATCCTTCATCATCAGACGGGAGCTCCCAGCCGCCAAGATGATTATAAACCGATGCAGACTGTGCTGCAGCAAAACAAAACAGTGCGTTTTGTTGCTGCCGGCGGCAGAGGCACGGACGAACAGTATCCCTATTATAATGTGGAATATCCCGGTAACGGCGGTTTGATCGTTGTAGTGGGGTGGCCTGGACAGTGGGCGGCGGATTTTACAAAAGTGACTGTGACGCACGGAAAAGCACTCCAGATCCATGCCGGACAAGAATTGACCCATTTATACCTGAATCCCGGTGAAGAGATCCGCACACCGCTGATGGCTGTTCAATTTTATGAAGGAGATCGCTATCATTCTCAGAATGTCTGGCGCAGCTGGATGCTGGTGCACAATGTCCGTCAGATAGACGGAAAACCGGCTCCGCTGCATTGGGCCGCCTGTAGTTCGCATCAATATCATGAGATGATCAACGCCACGACGGATACTCAGATCCATTTCATTGACCGCTATCTGGATGAAAAGATCGGTTTGAATTACTGGTGGATGGACGCGGGTTGGTACGTGAACAATGGTGACTGGCCGAATACGGGTACCTGGGAGATCGATCAAAAACGTTTTCCCGGCGGATTTAAGCCTATCAGCGATCACGGACATGCTAAAGGGGTGAAAACTTTAGTCTGGTTTGAGCCGGAACGAGTGAATCCCGGTACATGGCTTTATGATCACCCTGCCTGGCTACTGAGCAATAAAAACCCGAACGGTGACAAGTTGTTGGATATGGGAAATAAGGAAGCCTGGAACTGGCTGGTCAATCATATTGATAATCTGCTCACAGAGAACGGAATCGATTTGTACCGCCAAGACTACAATATTGCTCCGCTGAGCTATTGGAGAAATACAGACACTCCTGACCGTCAGGGTATTACAGAAAATCATTACATCTGTGGATACCTGGCTTACTGGGACGAACTGATCAAACGTCATCCGAATATGCTGATCGATTCCTGCGCCAGTGGCGGCCGTCGTAATGACTTGGAAACCATGAGACGTTCTTTCCCGCTGTTGAGAAGTGATTACATATTTGAACCTATCGGCCAGCAGGGACATACGTATGGAATCGCTTTTTGGATACCGCTCTTTGGTACAGGGCAAAGAGCTACGGATGACTATGGTTTCCGCAGCTGTATGACGCCGTTCATCAACACCTGCTGGGACATGCGCCCGGAGGATGTGAATTATGACGCAAACCGCAAGGATTATCAGACTTGGGCTCAGGTCAAAGAATGCTTCTATGGAGACTATTATCCTTTGACTCCGTATTCTCTGGATGCATCTATGTGGATAGCCTGGCAGTTCAATTGTCCTGACACAGGAAAAGGGATGATTGAGGCTTTCTGTCGTGAGGATTCTATTTATGAATCCGCACGTTTGCGTCTGAATGATCTGGATTCTTCGGCTCAATATCTGGTGAAGGATATCGATGGAGGATTCAAGAAAGAGATAAGCGGCTCTGAGTTGATGAACAAGGGACTCCTGCTGCAAACAGAGAAGCGTCCGAACGCCTTCATCGTTACATACGAAAAAACAAAGTAGTTTTCTTTTAAGAAGTGCGCAGGAGTAGATTGAAAATATTCCTGCGCTTTTGCCAATGTTTGGTTCAAAATTTAAAAATACACAAGCGCCCCAATTATGGGTGATTCCGCTGAGTTTCATCTTTTTGATTATCGTGGGAACACTCTTTTTTAAGCTGCCATTTGCATTAAATCCCGGAGTGACTCTCACTTGGACGGATGCACTTTTTACAGCAACTTCCGCTGTCTGCATCACTGGACTTTCTACTATTACTGTGGGGGATGTCTTTAGCTTCCCCGGTCAGATGATGCTCTTGTTTCTGGTGCAGATGGGTGGTGTTGGTATTTTTACATCCAGCCTGATCATGGTGGTGGTTGTGGGACAGCGTCTTTCACTGGCCGATGAACAAGTCATTCAGGCAACTATTGGCAAGATGAAAATGGTGCGTCCAGTGGATGTGTTCATCTATGCCTGTTTCTTTATTTTCTTTTTCGAGACGCTTGGTACCATCCTTTATTTGCTGGGGTTGGTCAACCTTCCTTCTTATGAGATCATGTCGAATGTGAGCAATTCGGAATTGAAACCAATAGAGAATGTTTTGTTCATGTTGTGGGATTCTGTTTTTCACTCTGTGAACGCGTTTTGTAATTCCGGTTTTTCACTATACCCGGATGGAATGCTTCGCATGAGAAACTATCCGTTTTTCCTCTCTTTGTTAGGAATGCTGGTGTTTATCGGAAGTTTAGGCTTGATGACGATGATCAACCTTCGTTTTTACTATTTCTGGCGTCGTAATGCGATGCTGAGAGGCACATTACTGCTCCAGACAAAAGTGACAGTTTTAATGACTCTTCTTACAGTAGTGATAGGGATGATCTCATTTCTTGTTTTTGAATGGGACGGAACTTTGCAGGACAGGGATGGGATATGGCTGAAAACGGTCACCAGTTTCTTCCATTCTGTGAATGCGCGTTCTGGCGGTTTAAATTCAGTGAATCTGGCTGAAGCGGATACCTTGACTTTGTGCATCATGATGATGCTGATGTTTATTGGCGGAGGTTCCGGATCTATGGCAGGTGGCATTAAAGTGACCACATTCTTTGTGATCGTTGTCGCGGTTTACTTTGTTTTAAGACGGCGTGAACATATTCAGATTTTTGAGCGCAGGATCCCTCCGCAGTTAGTTCATGTGGCGCTGATGATCGGGTTTCTCTATACTGTTGGAATGGCATTGGGCACGTTTTGTGTGATTGGCTTTGAATCGGAGGCAGTGGAGCAACTCAAAGATAAGACGGATGTTATCTTGGCATGTCAGCTTGAACAAGGCTGGCTGGGTATTGTTTTTGATTGTGTTTCGGCCTTTGGTACAGTAGGTCTTAGTACCGGTGTCACACCTGCATTGACTATTGCCAGCAAGTGGGTATTGATGTGCATGATGTTTGTAGGACGTATTTTGACGCTGACATTATCCGTGTACTTACTGCGGCCTTGGGAAAAATCTTATGTGAAATACCCGGAAGAGCAGATTGCTCTGGGGTAAGTAATAAGCTTTCTGTTTTTGATATAAGGAGGTAAACTTATTCGAGCAGGGCGATCCCGTCGTTTCTGCACGAGTGTGATTATTATCTATCTATGAGTAGGCGTGTATTTATTATTGGCGGAGGCAATTTCGGTTCCCAGCTGGCAAAACGTTTAGCGGAGCTTGGGGCAGAAGTGATTATCGCTGAACAAGATTCTAAAAAAGTAGAAGAACTTTCCGGTGATGGTTTCCATGTGATGGAGCTGGATGCGGAAGATGAATCAGCATTGATGCAGGCCGGTGTCCAAAACGCTGATGTCGTTGTGGTATCTATTGGAAACAATATGCAAGGAAGTATCATTGCTACATTGGCGTTGAAGGATTTAGGTGTCAAGAAGATTGTGGCTCGCGCGATAGATGATAAACACGCCAAGGTGCTGGGCAAAGTAGGAGCGGATATCGTTGTTCTGCCCAACAGAGATATGGCGGAACGTCTGGCCGAGCGTTTGCTGGCCAAAGTCATGGGTGAACGCAGTCCTGTGATTGATGATTTTCAGATCGCTCATAT
>JAEENR010000242.1 GCA_016283885.1 Verrucomicrobiota bacterium | reverse complement strand
CCGGGCGGACTTTGGGAACGCCGTTCCCTTTCTTATCCTTCTCCAGATAAATGAAATAGCCCTGATGTTGGGCACCCAGTTTGTATTGACCGCGAAAACCGTTTTCTTCCCCTTCTTTAGCCATATTGACATATTCTTTGGTGTCCGGTTTCTGGGCGGTGATTTGGACTTTCAGGACACGGGCTCCGGTCCGGGGATGACGGAAGTTCTGACACCACTCCTGCCACTCATTCAATTTGAATTCACGGCTGTTCAAGGCGGCAATGATGGCCTTCTTCAGGAAGGGATCTATGATGGATCCCGCTTCCTTGGCGGCCTTCTTTTGATCGAATTTATTGAAGGTGACGCCTAATTCCGTGATCTTGGTTCGGACAACGACTGTTTTTTCACCATCCAGCAGCCGTGTGCCGTAAAATGTTTCTTGCAGAGAGGCTTTGGGCAGAACACAGTTATAGGGAACCACCGTTTCCAGACATTGCTGGAAATAGTTCCGGTCCACACCCGATGGGAATTCATATTGCCGGGTCTTGGGATTGCGGATCCATTCCCGGATGAAAGAGAGGACCATCGCGTCCAGCGCGTGATGTTTTTTATTTTCACGCACCTTCTTCATGAATTTATCCGGTTCCAGACCACCCTGATCGGGAGCCAGAAGCGAGTTGAGATGGTAGAGTCCGCGCACTTTGGCGGTATTGGCGCCGTTGATGACGTGGATATGTTTTTGCTCACCGGCTTCGCCCGGCTGCCATCCGCAGCGCAAGGCGGCGACATCGCGCGCCACCCTGGCGATGTAAGCAGTCTCGGCCAGTGAATCCCATTTCTGGTCCAGGACAAAAGGATCTTTGGCGGTCAGTATCTCCTTCTTCTTGCGGGAAAGCCCCATCTTTTCCACACGTTCACAAAAAGCGGCGAAAGTCCCTTTCTGGATCAGCCATTCATAAGGAGTGCGGTCGCCTTTTTCCCGGTTTGTCCCGGAACGGGTGACGACCTTGTTATATTGGTTATCCGAACCGCCGCGGGCACGAGGCACGATGTGCTCGACCTCCAGAGTATCGACTTCATTTTCAGAGAGAGTATCGCCGGTGTAGGGACAGATGAAATTCTGCTCCCTCAGCATCCTGAGCTTGCGGACATTGCCGCCGCCGGAGAGATTCAATCCTTTGGCCTGAGAACGGGCCTGATCCCAGGCTTTGCGGTTCTCATTCTGGAACTTCTGGAGTTTTTTCTTGGCTTCCTCGCCCATGAAATCCTCACGGATGAATTCCATAATGATCTCATCGGGAGTTCCATAGAGCGAGATCATGCGCTCCAGCTGCTCATAGAAAAGACCGATGCGGTGAACGACCAGGACATTCCTCTGCGCGCCGATCAGCTTCTTGATCTGTTCCCGGATGGCTTCGATATCGGTACTCTTGCCGCTCCAGTCGCCCGAAAGCGGAAGGATGGGGATATAAATATTCTGCCACTCCCCTTTGATATAACGCAGGAAGATCAAATCATCCTGAAGGAGTTTGGAATACGGTGTCCCGGCTTTGCCGCAGAGCGGCAGGACGGTCTTATAAAAATCGGCGGGACTTTGCCCGGAAAGCACCAGCTCGCGGATGAGTCTGGCAGCCGGTCGGGAATAGCGCGAACGTCCTGTTGTGGAAGGAGCTTCCACGCAGGGATGAGTGCTCATCGGAGCGTGGCCATTCTTTTTGAGCCACTTTTTCCACTCGGTCTTATTCAAGGAATAAGCCGCGGCGATGTGTTCTTCCGGTTCACCGTTCCGGCGCGCGTCCTTGGCACGCTGACGGGCCTCCTTCAGAAGCTGGCCGATCTCCTCAACGGTGAGCGCGGATTCCTGAAAATCATTGTTCTGCAAATGATCCCGATAGAAACGGATGTTCTTGAGTTTCATCAGGAAAGTGGCTTCGTAAATGGCGATATCATTGGAACGGGCCACATTGAACCGCGGGATCAAAGCGCAGGGAGCCGGCAGACGGTTGTCGAACCGGGGGATCTTTTGCCCCAGCAGCCCCTGCCAGTCATTCTCGCCGCCTTCCTTGAGACCATATTCACTGCGTGTTTCCGGATAGTAAGAGGCGTATGCTCTGGCAGCTGGACCATAGATGATCCGCATTTCACGGCCTTCCAGTCTGGGGAACTGACGGGAAGCGGCCTTGAGCAGATCAGCGATCTCTTTTTCGACCATGTCTCTGGGAATGATATAATTGCGGACACCTTTCGCTTTGTGGTCGATGCGCAGACGGATCTTATCGGTTTTGGGATCCCAAAGTCCCATTTGATAAGCGGCAAAATAGCAGGGATACTGAAAACGGGGATCTTCACCGACGGCGGCGGTCACCTCTTTCCGGTACGCGGAAGCGCTTTCGGCGGTCTGGGAATCCTCTTCATTTTCTCCTTTGCGGGAGGCACGATCCTTCCAGGGGACTCTTTGATCGAAACCACGTCGCTGGATAGCGGAGTGGAGCGCTTTGTAAACCTGCCAGGGCTCCAGCTTTTCACCGCGCAGGAGCATGATCCGGAGCAGGGCGGAATTGTAAACAGTGCTGTCCCCGCGTTTGGGGAACTCCCTTTCCAGACGGGGATCGCCTTTTTTGCCGTCCTCTCGCCCTTTGAGCAC
>JAEENR010000241.1 GCA_016283885.1 Verrucomicrobiota bacterium | reverse complement strand
ATAGATGCGAGCTGGAATTTGCTCCTACTAAAGTATTGATGACTCTCAACGCGCGGCAGTAACGGTGCGAACGGGAGAATGTGCGGATCCCCAGCGCAAACTGAGTCTGATCTACTTCACGTTCCAGACATAACACACTGGGCTGTTTTTGTGAAGGGACGAACGGCTGCCATTCCGCGATGGAACCTGTTGGGACGTTTTTGGAATACTTCTGTGCCAGTCTGAGGAATTTTTCGTGATCAACATTTCCGGCGGCAATGATCCAGGTATTCCCCGTCACATAGTATTGATGAAAATAGTTCAGCAGATCTCTGCGACGCAGTTTGGCCAAACCCTCTTCGGTACCCGTGATAGGACGGCCCAGCGGATGATCCCGCCATTGCAGGGTGTTCAGCAACTCCAGAACGTACTGGCTGGGCTGGTCATACGTCATGGCGATCTCTTCATTGATGACCTCGCGTTCTTTGCGCAGCTCGGCGGACTCAAAGAGACTGTTGCAGTACATATCCATCTGCACATCCATGAGCGTTTCCAAATGTGTGCTGCGGGAGCGCGCGTAATAGCAGGTGTTTTCCTCTGCGGTGAAAGCGTCTGAAGTGCCTCCGATCCCTTCGATGTCTTCGGAAATTTGCAGTGAGGAGCGGGACGGAGTTCCCTTGAAAAGCAGATGTTCGATGAAATGGCTGATGCCGTTTTGAGCCGGATCTTGCTCATAGCGGCTGCCGGTGCGTGCCCATATACCCACGCAGGCACTGGCCATCTGCGGCATGGAAGCGCTGGCAACAGTGATCCCGTTAGGAAGAGAACTGATTTGATAAACTGTTTTCACGAAGGTGAGTTATTTTCCTTTACGGCGTGCTGCGTCTCTGGGAGCGATGCGCTTGCGCAGACGTGCGCGTCCCTCGATCTGTTCACGTTGCTGGCCGCGGGTACTGTATTTTTTCACCGTTCTGCGTTTTTCGATGCGGGGTTTATGCTTGGATTCGATGGTCTTGGGTCTTGCCCGTGAAATAAAATGAATGGGGCAGCCTTCATAACCAAACGCCTGGCGCATTTTGGCAGCCAGGAATTTTTGGTAAGAATCCTGAATGAGTTCCTTGCGGTTGACAAAAAGGAGAAATGTCGGCGGAGCCTGTTTGACTTGTGTGGCGTAGTAGAACTTAAGGAAATTCCCGCGTGCGCTGACGGGGAGTTTTTCCTCGATAGCCGTTGCCAGGGTGCGGTTGAGCAGACCGGTGGGGATGACCTGCTTGAGTTGTGCCGCCACATAGCGGACGGCCTCCAGAAGCCGATCCAGATTGAAACCGTTTTCAGCGGAAGTGAAGATGACCGGGGCATAGCTGAGGAAGAAAAGTTTTTCCTGAACCCATGCGCCGAACTCGGCCAGAGTCAATTTTTTCTGATCCTCTTCCGTGCGTTTGTACACGGGGATCTTGGCGATGCGTTCGGCCTCTTTCTCCTGCATTTTTTTAACGCCTTCGGCCACCAGATCCCATTTGTTGACCACGATGATGCAGGCTTTACCTGCATCCACTATTTTATCCGCCACTTTCTTGTCCTGTTCCAGGATCCCTTCGGAGGCATCCAGCATCAGAATGGCGATGTCGCAGCGGTTGATGGAGTCTTCAGTACGTTTGATGCTGTAGAACTCCACGGAATCATGGACACGCCGTTCTTTGCGCACACCGGCGGTATCTACCAGGATGTAGTCCTGTTTCACGCCGTCTGTTTCTACTGAAAAAGGAACGTCCACGGAATCGCGAGTGGTTCCGGGGATAGGGGATACGATCACCCGGTTGGATTGTGTCAGCTTGTTGACGATGGAAGATTTGCCCACATTGGGACGACCGACAAAGGCGATCTTGAGAGGGCCTTCGATCATCTCTGCCTGATCCTCGTCTGCATCATTCTGCGGTGCTGGAGCCGGGTGACGCTCTTCTTCCGGAATTTGCGGCAGTTCACGGATGACAGCGTTCATGAGAGCGTCAATGCCGCGGTTGTGGATGGCGCTGACATTGAAAACCCGATCGAAATTGAACGAGGCGAAATCGTGAGAATGCAGTTCCAGCGCATTAGTGTCGGCCTTGTTGCAGACCAGAAAAACTTTTTTCTGGGATCTGCGCAGTCTCTCGGCGACTTCCTGATCCAGCGGAGTCAAACCGGACTGGATATCCACCACAAAGAGGACAAGCTCAGCCTCTTCGATGGCCAGCTCCACCTGCATCATCGCGCTTTTGGTGATGACATCGCCTTTCTTTTCTCCTTTGAGCAGGGAAATGCCGCCCGTGTCGATCAGTGTATAGGGAACACCATGCCATTCCACTTCCGCGGAGACACGGTCGCGGGTGACTCCGGGCATATCATGGACGATAGCGATTCGGCGTCCGGCGATGCGGTTGAAAAGGGCTGACTTGCCGACATTCGGCTTTCCTACGATAGTGACAACGGATGGCATGATCTTTCTTTCAGGTTAGAGGTTGTTGTTTCAGTTGGGGATCGGATAACCGGAGCTAAGAATGCCCCGACTCCGTTTATAGAAAAGAATCAGTAATAAACGATCGGCACCGAAGCCGACGGTTTATTACTGATTTGTGCGTTTCAAAATTAATTTTCGCTGCGGCCCGCGACACCTTTGGTCTGGCTGGTCACGGCTTTGGCCGCTTCATGCGGACGCAGAGAACGGACTGCCGCGCCGGCGCGCCACATCTCGGAGTTCTTCATCTCATTGAGCTCACCCGTGAGAGTGGTCTGATAATCCGGAGCGCTGCAATAGGAGAGTACACGGGCGGTCTCTTTGCCGGTCTTGACGGATTCATAAAGCTCTTTGAACACCGGCAGGACAGCGGCTTTGAATTTCGGTTTCCAGTCCAAAGCACCGCGCTGGGCAGTGGCGGAGCAGTTGGCGTACATCCAGTCCATGCCGTTTTCGTCCACCAGACGGATCAAGCTCTGGGTCAGCTCTTCAACAGATTCGTTGAACGCTTCGCTGGGGCTGTGACCGTTGCTGCGGAGAACTTCATACTGCGCTTCCAGGATACCGGCCAAGCAGCCCATCAGGGTGCCGCGTTCACCGGTCAGATCGCTGAAGACTTCCTTCTGGAAAGTGGTCGGGAAGAGATAGCCGGAACCAATGCCCACGCCGAGAGCCAGTGTGCGGTCCATAGCACGGCCTGTGAAGTCCTGCTGTACGGCAAAGCTGGAGTTGATGCCGACACCGGCCAGGAAGTTACGGCGTACAGACAGACCGGAACCCTTGGGAGCGACCATGATCACGTCCACGTCCGCCGGAGGGATGATGCCGGTTTGTTCTTTGTAAACGATAGAGAAACCGTGTGAGAAATAAAGTGCGTCGCCCTTGTTCAGCTGTTTGGAAACAATGGGCCAGATGGCTCTCTGCGCCGCGTCGGAAACAAGCATCTGGATGATCGTGCCGCGTTTGGCCGCCTCTTCAAAGGTGAAGAGAGTTTCGCCGGGGATCCATCCGTCTTTGACCGCGCGATCCCAGCTCTTGCCGCCGGGGCGCTGACCCACGATCACATTAAATCCGTTGTCGCGGAGGTTCAGACTTTGCGCGGGACCCTGTACACCATAGCCCAGGATCGCGATCGTCTCGTTCTTGAGCACTTCGCGCGCTTTTTCCATTGTGAACTCACTGCGTGTGATAACATCTTCCGCAATACCGCCAAAATCGATTTTAGCCATTTCTAATAATCCTTATCTATTTAACATGAGGGATCTTTGCCGTCGAAACGTTCCTGACGGACAAACCCTCGCCGCTCTTATTTTAGTGCGTAATCCGCTACAAACCAAAGCTATTTTTTCGGAAGCGGCAAAAAATGAAATTTTACTTTTATGAATGGGTTGATTTCGCGGCAGATTTCCTTCATTATTTGGGCGTTATTGGATTCTGAACATGGAGACAATGAAAAAGACAAACCATATTGTGTGGATAGTGGGAATCGCTTGGGCCGTACTCCTTTTGCTGGGAGGTACCTTTACAGCCGAAGCGCAGGAGTGGGGACTGGATTCGCTGGATCTGGGAAATGGAGCGAAAACGGCGAAATCGCAGGCCGTGAAAGATCCTTTCCTGGTGGATGTCTCAGAAAATCAGGAGGAAAAGTCTTTCCTACTGGATGTTCAGATCGCGCCGAATCATTACCTTTACAAAGATCAATTCATTGTGACTACCGCTGATGGGGAAGTCTTACAACCCCAGGAACCTATCCCCAGTGTGCGCATCAAGGATCCTTTCAGTGACGAGGACAAAGATGTCTTTGAGCAAAGTTTCAAGGCGAAGTACCTTTTTACAAAAGAGAACTTATCCGCCTCTGTCAAAGTAGAATATATGGGATGCAGCCATGAGATGTGTTATATGCCTCAGGAGCTGGAGCATACTTTTTCCTGGGCAGGTTCTCTGCCGAAGAAAGCTGTGAAACAGCCAGCCGTGCAGACAGCACAAGGTGAGAAGGCAGGGTATAAAGCTCTGGCCGATTCCTTTGTGATCCGTCATACGGCGTCCGGTTCCATGGATAAAGCGCAGTTCAACAAGTTCTTAGATTCAGCGTCAAAGGATGAGAACGCTCCCAAGGGCGGGATCGAAGGTTTTCTGGAAAAATGGGGATTGTTGATCACGATCCCGTTTATCATTCTGCTGGGCATTGGGTTGAACTTGACCCCCTGTGTGCTGCCGATGATCCCGATCAATCTGGCGATCATTGGCGCCGGTGTCAAAGCGGGCAGCAAAGGGCAGGGGTTCTTCCTGGGCGGTATCTACGGTCTGGGAATGGCGCTGGCCTATGGTTCTTTGGGACTGGCGGTTGTGCTGGCTGGAACAACTTTTGGCTCATTGAATTCCTCCCCGTGGTTCAACTTTGGGACGGCAGCTGTTTTTGTTATCTTATCGCTGGCGATGTTTGATGTCTTTACGATCGATTTCAGCCGTTTCAAGGGCAGCAGCAATGTGAACGCCAAGACCGGTTTCGCGCGTTATCTGTTGATTTTTGGACTGGGAGCCTTTTCCGCTTTGCTGGCAGGGGCTTGTGTGGCTCCGGCATTGATCTCGGTTTTGCTGATTTCTGCGAATATCTACAATTCAGGCAGTTATGTGGGACTGCTCCTGCCGTTCCTGCTAGGCTTGGGAATGGCATTGCCGTGGCCGGTCGCGGGTGCTGGGATCGCCGCGTTGCCCAAACCGGGAATGTGGATGATGCGGGTCAAACAAGCCTTTGGCATTTTGATCCTGCTCTTTGCCGCTTACTATGGATATGAAGGCTACAAACTGTGGAAAGCCAGCGGTGAAGTGACTCAGATAGAGAATGTTCAAATATCTACGACCGAAACAGAAACGGATACTGCCGCTTTGGATGAGCAGTTAGCGCAGGGGATGCAGAAATCGCTGGAGACCGGCAAGCCGATCTTCCTGGATTTCTGGGCCACCTGGTGCAAGTCCTGTATGTACATGGAAAAGACGACCTTCAGCGACCCGGAAGTGCAAAAACGACTGGAATCTGAATTTGTCGTGATCAAACTCCAGGCCGAACAGCCCAAAAAGTCACCTGCCAAAGAAATACTTAATCACTACGGAGTCATTGGATTACCTACCTATATGATCCTGCTTCCCCAGGGTTCTGAGGGGAAGTGATCTATAATGTTTACTCAAAAAAATTATAATATTTCTTAATTTTCGTTTGCATTCGGTGCGGGAATTTGGTAACCATTAGTCCCCGTGGATGGCGAGGCCGATCTTGGTCTGCTCGTTTTTTATGAAAGTCATTGGCGTTATTCCTTCACGTTACGGTTCCACCAGATTTCCGGGTAAACCGTTAGCCCTCATCGCCGGCAAGCCTCTGATCCAATGGGTCGTAGAGCAGTGCAGAAAAGCCTCCTGCCTCAGCGAAGTGATCGTTGCTACGGATGATGTTCGTATCCAGCAAGTAGTCAAAGAATTCTGTAAAGTCGTGATGACTTCCGAGCATCACGCCAGCGGTACCGACCGGGTGGAAGAGGTCGTCAAACAGTCCGACGCTGATGCCGCCATCAACATCCAAGGGGATGAACCCCTGATTGAACCTTCCGTGATCGAAGCGGTTGCCGCACTCCTCCATCAGAATGGCGTGAAAATGTCCACCGCCGCGACTCCGATCCGCAAAGTGGAGGAATATGAAAATCCCAATGTTGTCAAAGTGGTAACGGATGCTCATGGCCGGGCGCTTTATTTTTCACGCAGGACGATTCCTTACCAGCGTGATCTGGCCGCGCAGCCGGCGGCTGAGCAGATGAAAGCCTTTCCTTATCTGAAACATCTGGGCATTTACGGCTATCATCGGGATACTTTGAAAAAATTGGTTCGTTTGCCGATTTCTTCCCTGGAGCGGGCCGAAAAACTGGAGCAGCTCCGCGCTCTGGAAAACGGGATATCCATTTCCGTGGCCAAAGTGGAGCATGAATCCATTGGTGTGGATACTCCGGAAGATATCGCGCGGGTCGAAACGATCCTGAAATCTAAATCATCTCTTTTGAAATAAAACAATAAATTATAATCGAACATAAAATATGAAATATATATTTGTAACAGGTGGTGTGATCAGTTCTGTAGGCAAAGGTTTGACAGCGGCGGCTATCGGTGCCCTTTTGGAAAGCCGCGGCTTTCGGGTCACACATCAAAAATTCGATCCTTATCTGAATGTGGATCCGGGCAGAATGAATCCTCTCCAGCACGGTGAAGTGTACGTTCTGAAAGACGGCGGTGAAACAGATCTCGATTTGGGCCATTACGAACGCTTTACCAATACCGATCTGACCCGCAAGAACAGTATGACCAGCGGTCAGCTGTACATGAGTGTTCTGGAAAAGGAACGCAATGGCGTTTACGGCGGCCAGACCGTTCAGGTGATCCCGCACATCACCGATGAGATCAAACACCGGATCGAACTCAATTCTCATGATTCTGATGTTTTGATCACGGAGATCGGCGGTACCACCGGCGATATCGAAGGACTTCCGTTCCTGGAGGCTATCCGTGAGTTTGCTCTGGAGCGTCCGGTGGGGGATGTGATCTTCATCCATGTCACACTGGTGCCTTTCATCAAAGCCGCCGGCGAGATGAAGACCAAACCGACCCAGCAGTCTGTGGCCAAACTGCGTGAGATCGGCATCACTCCCAACATTATCATTTGCCGCTGCGAGCATTCCATGAACACGGAACTGCGCCGGAAGATCTCCCTCTTCTGCAATGTACCCTTCGAGGGAGTTATTGAGGAGAAAGACGTGGAGCATTCCATTTACGAACTGCCTCTGGTACTCCAGAGGGAAGGTTTGGATCAGCTCATCTGCAAACTCTTGAACATGGAAGACCGTCCGTCGGATATGAGCAAGTGGCAGGATGTGGTCCGCAGCATCGTGGCTCCTCATTCCAGTGTGCGCATCGGTCTGGTGGGCAAGTACGTCAAACTGAACGATGCCTATAAATCCATCACGGAAGCGCTTTACCATGGCTGTATCGCCAATGACTCACGCATGGAGCTGGTCAAGATAGATTCCGAGGAGATCGAGCGGAACGGAACAGGCATTCTGGAGAATCTGGACGCGATCCTGGTGCCGGGCGGTTACGGTGTCCATGGCACGGAAGGCAAGATCCTCGCGGCTCAATATGCCCGTGAGCATAATATTCCGTTCCTGGGACTTTGTCTGGGTATGCAGATGGCCGTTGTGGAATATGCCCGCAATGTGGCCGGGATGAAAGACGCGAACTCCACCGAGTTCTATTCCGATCTCAAGTATCCGGTCATCATTTTGCTGGACAAAGATTTCAAACCGATCGCAAGAGTGGATAAAAAATATGACCACAATCACTCTTCCGACAGCTGCAGCCCGAAAGACGGGACACTGCGTCTGGGAACTTATGACTGTGTGCTGAAGGACGGTTCCAAAGCCAAGAGCCTCTACAAGCAAGACGTTATCCATGAACGTCACCGCCACAGCTATGAAGTCAATCCAGACTATCTGGCTCAGCTGGAGAAGGACGGCAATTTCGTGGTCAGCGGTATCTCTCCGAACGGCAAGCTGGTCGAGCTGATCGAGCTGAAGAACCATCCGTTCTTCATGGCGTGCCAGTTCCATCCGGAATATCAGAGCAAACCGCACAATCCGCATCCGCTGTTCAAGGCGTTTGTTTCCGCGGCTCTGGCCAATAAGAAGAAATAAGACGCTCTGCGTTATTTGAATTTGAAAACAAAAAATCCCTCACGCGTTCGTGAGGGATTTTTTTCAAGCGGACAGGCGCTTATTTCTCAAAGATATCTTTGAACACGGCAGAGGCCAGGGCCAGATCATCTGCGGAGGGTTTCCCGGTGATGGTCTTTTCCAGTTCTGCAACGGTGGCGGATTTGGCTTCCAGCTTGGTATCCACTTTATAACCATGCGCTTTGGCCACGGCGTACCAGGCACCTGCCAGGTCAGCATCTTTGGAAACGCCTACACCGCCTTTTTCATAGATATAGCCCAGGGCGTACATGGCTTCGGGGATACCGGCGGCCGCGGCGTCTTTCAGGGAGACCACAGCCATCGCGTGGTCACGGGTCACGCCATTACCGTTCATGTACATCAGACCGGCGGCCATCTCCGCGATGTTGTCATCGTTGACGATGGACATCTTCTTGAGCCAGAGCAGGGCTTCAAATTTCTGAGAATCCTTGGAAGAAATGGTATTGACCGCTCTGGCCATCTCCATTGCAGCGGGCAGATAGCCTTGGAGCGCCGCTTTGCGGTACCAGCTGACGGCATCGGATATATCCTGAGACTGCCCCAGACCGCGCTGTGACATTTCCGCGAAGACCGACTGCCAGAAGGCATTGCCGGTGTCTTTCGCTTTGTCTTTGCACAGGCTCAGATCCTCTTTATATTTTGTTTTTAATTCGGAAGCTGTTTCAGGGGCATTGTTCAAAGCTTTCTCCATTTCAGCGGCTTTCTGATACTGCCCCTGGGTGCGGTAGATCCACAGCAGGACTGTCTGGGCATAATGGTTCCCGTTGTCCGCTTTGGCCTGATAATCTTCCGCGTTAGGGATATCCGGTGTCGTTTTGGTGAATTTGGCCAGGTTGATGTTGCCTTCTTTTTCCCAGTTCTCAAACCAGTTCACAAAGGATTTCGCGCCTTCTTTGGTAGGCTTTTTGAAATCTCTGGCGATCCTCAGCGCCAGTGTCGATTTGGTTTCCTCATCTCCCTGGATGAGAGCGTCTTCCACTTTACGGGAAGTATCTTCGCTGATGATGTCCGGGAACTGTGTGCGCAGGGACTGTATCTTTTTGATGGCGTTGAGTTCTCTGTCGCTAAAGATACCTGTAACGGAATCGGTTACCTTGGTGATCCATTTCGGTGTCTCAGCCTGGGCAGAGGTTTGGAGCCGGATGTCGTTCGTGCTGGCAAAGGCCAGAGCCGCGATGACGAGAGATAAAAAAATCTTAGTCTGTTTTTTCATGTTCTTCTTTTGCGTGACGCAATGAGGCCGTCCTAAGCGGCCCCGCTTCGTCAGCATATAAAATTTGACGCTAAAAAATCAATTCTATTCAAAACCGGCCGGGATCATTTGTCCCAGCGGGTTTGACGATCCGCATCGGTGATTGGGCGGATCACCCGGCAGGGATTCCCTACGGCCACCGAGTCATCCGGGATATCCTTCACGACAACGCTGCCGCCGCCGATGACCACATTGCTGCCGATCGTCACTCCGGGCATGACATGGACTCCGGCTCCGATCCAGACATTGTTCCCGACCGTGATCGGATACGCGTATTCCAGTCCCTGATTGCGTCTTTCCATGTCGATGGGGTGTCCCGCTGTATGGAATCCGCAGTCCGGACCGATAAAGACATTGTCGCCAAAGATGACCCTGGCGCAGTCCAGGATCACCAGATTATGATTGGCAAAGAAATTTCTGCCCAGCTCGATGTTATAGCCGTAATCGCACCAGAACGGGGCAACGATTTGGAATGCGCCGCGGGTCTTGCCCAGCAGTTTTCTCAGAATGGACTGTTGTTTTTCGCTTTCCGAAGGACGCAGCCGGTTATATTCATGGCAAAGATCCTTGGTGATAAGTCTTTCCTGTATCAGTTCCGCGTCATAATTCGCGTCATAGAGCTTTTGGCTCAGCATTTTTTCTTTTTCGGTCATAGTTTGTTGATCCGTTTTTATGTGTAATGATAGTGTTATTTGCTAAAACATTGAGAAACCAAAAGCGATGTACAGAAAAAGCGGTGGTGATGTTAGAATCAAAAGGTAAAGGCAATAGCGGAGCTTCTTGTGAATATAAATGCAATATTTCCTTTTTTTCAGGATATCGCACCAAAGCCAATATAGAATCGGGAACAAGAGAATAAACAGACAGTTTTGGGGGAATAGAATAAGTACTGAAAAACCAATTAAGGTCATAACCATATAATTGGGCATTGAGAAGTCTGCTTCTGACATTTCCATGATCCACAATGAGATAATGCCGGACACTATTATAGCGATCCCTTCCGCGATAAAAAAGAGGTTGGAAATTCCCATGGCTCCTAAAAAGTCGAAACCCAGCCAGTCGCTGAAAATCAGGATATACAGAAGCAGCAGAAGCGGCGCTATCATAATTGGGAATGGATCCGCCTCCATATCCGCCCCAAAAACACCCGGATTACAAAGAAACCAGGCCAGCATCCCTAGGAAAATAACAGCCGACCATCCCAGCAGGGCGTAAAACAGTTTTCGTGCTGTATGTTTCAAGTTGTTAGTATTTTCCTTCATAATATATTATCCATTCATGCAGCTGCATTCAATTTGAGGTTCTCAATCTATCAGCATGATAAAAAACACAATACTCATGATCAGGATCAAGTTTAAAAGATAAAGGAAATCGCGTGTCCTTTTGGATAGCAGGGTACAACTTTTTCTCTTTTTCAGCCAATATACCCAGATAGAATATCCAATCGCAAAGACTGGCAGGAAGATGAGTATTTGATAAATCGAAAGTATTCCCAATATCCATATGGAAAAGCATAAGAAATCTTGTGATAGATAATTACATGTTTCTGAGAATGAAACATGTAATAGATAATACGAGGCGCTGCTTAGAAACGTCATGAGCATGAAAACGATAGAAAGCCCCCAGGTTTCCCAGAAGCGAAGAGGTATCCAGTTGGTGAAGACTAGGATATATGTGAGGAACAATAGCACTCCGCCGTAACCCATCAGGTAAAGACCTATTATATTCATACTTGTTAGTCCCAGAGCGTCCAGCAAATAGATGGGGAAGTAGTTATCCAGCAAGTAGAAAGAAAACCACATCCACGCGAAAATAAAAACCGTCCAGCCCGCCAGAAGGTAAATCACCTTCAGACGCAGTATTTTGATTTCGTGGTAGTTAGTTTCCATAGATCTCAGTTTATGTTGTTACAAATCCGTGTATTATTACAAAGATGACCCATCCCATGCCGAGGAGCAGGAGCAGGTTCAGACAATAGAGAAATGTGCGTGCTTCCTGGGGAAGGGGAACAAAGTTCTGTCTCTTTTTCAGACGGCGTATCCAGAGGTAATACGCAATAGAAAACAAAGGCAGAAAGATGATCAGTTGATAGACCGAAAGTATCCCCCAAATGGATCCAGAAAGGAATAAGAACTCCGCTATTGATGGATGGGATGGATTTGAGGTTAAGAGAAAAAATGTGATGATGCTTAGAAACGTCACGCACATAAAAAGAATAGAAAGTCCCCAAGTCTCCCGGAAACGGAGACATATCCAGTTGCTGAAGACCAGTAAACCTATCGGGAGTAATAGTAAACAGGCAAAGGTCATCATGTAAAGACTGACCATATCCATACTTGTCAGTCCTATCATCTCCGCCAGATAAGAGTGATGAATGAGATATTTCTCCAAAAAATTTAGAGAAAACAGTCCTGTAAAAATGAGAACGGCCCATCCTGCCAAAAAGTAAAGTACCTTCAGCCACAGTGTTTTGATTTCGTAGTAGTTGTCTGGCATAAACTTAAGTTAGATTGGTCAGTGCTGGTCTGGCAGCTATATGCCAGAGAAAACATATATGATACCGAGAATCATGGTGAAAATCAGAGACAGATTCAAAAGATAAAGAAAAGTGCGAGTTCTTTTAGACAAAGGAGTATAACCTTTCCATTTTTGCAGGTTGAATACCCAGATAGAATACGCAATCGTAAAGACTGGCAGAAAGATAAGCACTTGATAAAGTGAAAGCATCATCCAATCAAGCATAAGGAAGCTACCATAGTAAAACCAATCAGAAGCTATACCGAGGTCTACTGTCGCAAAGCACAAAAATGTTATGATCATGAAGACAATAGAAAGTCCCCAGGTTTCCCAGAATCTAAAACATATCCAGTTGCTGAAAACCAGCATATCCACGGAAAACGATAATGTAAATATGAATATAACGATAAATATAACAGCCAAGATCGTGCTTTTTGTGTCTGGTGTCAAATGTGAATGAGCACATAAATTTTCCAGCAAAGTATTTGAAAAATATAGAGAAAGTTGTCCTGCAAAAATAATGACCGCCCATCCTGCCAAGAGGTAAAGCACCTTCAGCCTTAGCATTTTGATTTCGTAGTAGTTGTTTGGCATGGTGTTATTCAAATTTGATAAGAGCGATAAGATTCTTACTGTTATTGGATCATCAAAGAGGTCCAGGGTGAAGAATAAGCATTACAAGAGATACAACTATGAGAATTACGAATGATATTATACCGCCAATCGGTATCAGATTTAAAAGACTAATAAACGCGTTAATATCTTGTGGAAGAGATAAATAATTTATCTTTATTTTGAAATGAGTTGTCCGAAAACAATATCCGATCATGAACAGTGGTAAAAATATAAATATTTGATAGACTGAAATCATTCCCCAAATGATTAAAAAATAGATAATGTTCCATCCAATGCTTTCTCCAATATTAGCTGATTTCATATCGGCGGAGAACACGGACGGAAGATAAAACATTATTGGTAAGGCGGCCGCAATTATGAAAATATTAGAAATTCCCCAAGTTTGCCAAAGTTTTAATGGTATCCAATTACTGAAAATCAAGATATACAGAAGTAGGACAGTGAATACAGTTATGTATAGCATTGGATAGTGAACAATGTTCAACAGAAGAAAAGTCCCGATGTTGAGAATGACTGTCCAGCCGAGCAGCAGGTAAAGCACCTTCAGCCGCAGGGTTTTGATTTCGTAGTAGTTGTCCGGCATGGTATTAGTCAAGTTCGACAAATAAGACAATGTAAATGTAAAATCCTACAATGTTTAAAATTGGGATCAGGTTCAAAAGATAAAGAAAAATATGAGTCCTTTTGGATAGAGGGGTATAACTTTTCCTTTTTTGCAGCCAGAATACCCAGATAAAATATGCAATCGCAAAGATTGGCAGGAAGATAATCACTTGATAAATTGGAAATACCAGCCACTGATAAATAAGGGTGTTTATATAATTGATCCAATCTGAATTAGCACGAGAGAGATCGGCTATCGCAAGGACTAAAAATGCTACGATCATGAAAAGAGTAGCAACTCCCCAGCTGTCCCAGAAACGAAGACGTATCTGGTTGCTGAAAAGCAGGATATCCAGGATGAATGACAATGTAAATATGATTATAGCAAGGTATATAGCACACATAATCATATCTTTTGTGTTGGGCATCAAGTGGGAGTGAGTACATAAATTTTTTAGCAAGGTATTCAAAAAAAATGCAGAAAACAGTTCTATCCCAATAAAGACTGCCCATCCCGCTAAGATGTAAAGTATCTTCAGTCGCAGAATCTTGATTTCGTAGTAGTTGTCTGGCATAGTTTAATCAGTC
Organism: Verrucomicrobiota bacterium; assembly: GCA_016283885.1. GTDB lineage: Bacteria > Verrucomicrobiota > Verrucomicrobiia > Limisphaerales > UBA1412 > UBA1412. The sequence goes on along the minus strand of JAEENR010000241.1, from coordinate 230 downwards.
TTTTTTCGGCTCGGAATCCTTTGAGAATTTTTCCAAGTCACGGCAGAAAAGCGTTTTGAGGTTTTGATAGTAGAGGAGAAAATCCTTGCTGTCACGGCTTTCCGGGTAGGGGGCGTAGTAGTGTCGGGTGTGAGCGTTGCGCCAGACTACCAGGAAAGAAAAGGAATGTTTCGTGGTGCAGGGCAGCAGAACTCCCGTCCACCAGTCATCGCAGGGGAGAGCCTCGAAAC
>JAEENR010000240.1 GCA_016283885.1 Verrucomicrobiota bacterium | reverse complement strand
CGGCAGCGATCTGATTTCTGGATGGTGCGTCACTTTCTCCGCGCGCGGCTGAACCGATGGGATGAATTCTTGAGGATACGCCGTTTTGGAATGCCGAAAGTCACCGGCGATACACGTCCCCGTTCTTAGGAATTTTTTGCTTTCAGCACGTACATGGCTGTGTCGGCCAGCAGCGCGGGACCCTCTTCCTTGCCTACACCCAGATACCGGTATTCTTCCACCAAACGATCCAGCATTTTCGGATCTTCTATATGTTTTCCGTTTTGGAGGAATTCTCTGCGCTCGATCTCAGCATCTACGCTTTTAGCAAATTTTTCAAACTGTGACAAGGTGATCGAACGGCAGCGAGGCTCACCGGACAACAATGTATGCCCCATTCCTTTGCCTTTCATCGCGTTGATGCGGTTTTCCCAGTAACCGGCGTTCTCAAAGGAAATGATGGCGCGTTTGCCCACACGCAGCATTTCCTTTACCACGGCGACCGGGTTATCCAGGTAACCGATCGTCTGGCTCAAAATGACATAATCGAATTCACCTTCCGGATAGTCTCTCAGCCCTTCTTCGATATTCCCCTGACGCACGGACAAGCCTTTGCTGATGCAGGCGCGAACATTTTTTTCGCAAAGATCCACGCCGCGGGTCTTGGCTTTTTTCTCGTGTGAAAGTCGTTCGATCAGTTCCCCGGTACCGCATCCCAAGTCCAGGACTCTGCAGCCGCTGGGGATGATATCCAGGATCAGATCATGATCCTGACGTTTCTCCGGGTGCTGGAGATCCGGCCGGGTCGTTGCCGCGACACTCTCCGGATGCGTGACCGATTCCAGAAAATCACGGGTCAATTCGCTCAGTTTCTCCACTTCCAGCAGGAATGAATCATGTCCGTAGTTGCTCTCGATCTCCACATAAGTCGTATCGATCCCGTTGCGGAGCATCGCGCTGGCCAGGTTCACCGACTGCACAGGCGGAAAGAGCCAGTCCGAAGAATAACTGGCGATCAGGACACGCGCCTTGATCCGTTTCAGGGCTTCATCCAATGAAGAGTAGCCGTCCCCGATATCGAAATAGTCAATAGCCTTGGTCACATAGAGAAGTGAATTCGCGTCAAAACGCCGGGTGAATGTTTCGCCCCGGTAACGGAGATAGCTCTCCACTTCAAAATTGATTTGAAAATCATACCCCACCTGCTGACGGCCCCGGAGATTGCGGCCGAACTTGTTCTGCATGGATTCCTCGCACAGATAGGTGATATGCTCGATCATACGAGCCACCGCCAGACCTTTGTCCGGACGGGGATGGCCATGAGCATAGTAGTCGCCGCCGTTCCAGTTGGGATCCGCGTAAATGGCCTGACGCGCTACTTCGTTCAACGCAATAGACTGAGGCGAAACACAGCCCGTTGAGGCCAGTATCTGCACATTTTTGCAGCGTTCCGGATGAGAAACCGCCAGCTGCAGCGCCATCATTCCTCCCATCGAACCGCCGGAAGCCAGCAATACCTGTTTGATACCCAGATGATCCAGCAGCAGCATCTGAGCATTGACCATATCCGCGATGGTCACGACCGGGAACTGTAAACCATAAGGTTTGCCCGTTTCCGGATTGATGAACATGGGGCCGGTACTGCCTTTGCAGCCGCCCAGGATATTACAGCATACGATGAAGTATTTATCTGTATCATAAGCCTTTCCGGGACCGACTGCGTCTTCCCACCAGCCGGGAGTATCATCCGGGCCGTGGCTGGCCACATGGGAGTCACCCGTCAACGCGTGGAAAATCAAGATCGCGTTGGATGCCTCCGCGTTCAATTTGCCATACGTCTCATAAGCTACAGTGAGCCGGGGAAAAGAATTCCCGCTCTTTAAACTGAACTTTCCTTCAAAAGTGACTGTCTTACAGTACCCCATATATCTTTCCACCTTCAGCGGCACAGATCCCCGCAATGACAGGCAACCATGCCCAAAGGCATCTCCATTTTATTCCAAAACCTGTCAGAATAAAGGGGAAAATAACACCAACATAAGGCGCACTTATATTGCCCCGGAACGGGTTATAAATAGAAAGAACCACAGATGGACACGGATAAACACAGATAATATATTCAAAAACAAAATGTTCTGTAGATAAACACAACTTCTCATTTTGTTTTCAAGCATCTGTCAAAATGTTACCTTACAAGGGTACATTTTGACATCTGTTTTCAGCTCAAAAAGTGTCTATTGTGTCGTAGCCAACTTTGCCTAAGCACTAAAATTCAGGATAAAAAGAGAATCCATTCCATTCCGGATGTTTCTGGAAAAATTCTAATTGATTTTTTACCATTTTTTGCAGAACTCCCGATGCAAGCGCATCTTTTTCAAATTCCTCTTTATTGAATTTTTCCCCTTGTTCGATCTGCTGAGAAAGACCTTTTCTTGTCAATGCGAGCGTTTCACTAAAAATAGATTGTTCTCCCTGTTGTGGAATCCACTGATCCAAAAGGTCTAAATATTGTTGTTGTTTCTCTTTATTTTGTTCGTTAGTGGCAAGAAACATCATGACAAATATGGAGCCAACCGCATCTTTTTCATCATTATCCATACTATTGATAAAGCCACTAAACATGGAAGTAACCTGCTCATTTGAACCTACAAATTTCAGCAATGGCTCCAGGATGTCCGATTTTTCTTTCTTTGAAGTTTCCGGCCGGTTAAAAGCTTCATAAATCTCCGGAATAGCATCCTCGCCAAATATTTCGATTTTCTTGCGAACATTATCAGAGAAAATTTTTCCATTTTCATCGTAGAGTGTCAAAGATGCCAGCATCTCTTTATAACTTTCCACACTGATGTTCCGAACATATATCAGCAACTCTTCCTGATTTCCCCGGTCGAGAGTTGGGTAAAGAGCTTTACAAATATCCAAGACTGTTTTACTAAAGCCTTCCTTATCTGCTACTATCAGCATATCCCCCGCGTTCATGATTTCTTTCAAATCAGCAGAACCCGTCATAACCTGACAAAGAAGTTTTAATGCTTCTGGTGTTCCTATTTTTCCCAAAACGTGTATCATGCCTAAACGTGAAGTTTCCGGCACATTTTCCATTTGTTTAGCAGTGCGAAGATGTGCAACAGGAGGATTATTCGGATCCACAGGCTCAATATATCTGTATAGAGTTATGTTATGACCTTTTTTTAGATATTCCTCAATAGTATCCAAAGATTTTTTGCCTTGATTCTGGAGCCCTTGAAAAACAAAAAATGCTTCTCTTACCTGATCAAGTGCTTGTCGTCTTAGAGACTCATCTAATGGACGGTTGTTTCCAAAAAATTCAGACCAATCTTTCATTTTCTGGAGACGAGCGATTAAAGTCTGAGGATCCAGTTCCGGATTATCCAGTTCTGTTTTTTGTGTCTTCAGTTCCTCTATTTTTGCGCTGACTTCTGCCAATTCATCCTGGATATTCTGTTTTTCTTTATTCCATTGTCCTTCTTTTTGTGCAATAGTTTCTTCTGTAGAATGGTGGATACGCGAAACAACCACCACTGCCAAAGCAAATAGGGTAAGACTTAAAAAAAATAGAAAATAAAATTTTTTCATACTATTTTACTGTTGTTTTCTTTTGATTTCTTTTTCTAACAATTCCTGTTCTTCTTTGGCAATGTGATCAATGATCCTATTCTTAACATCATTGATATGTTCTTTAATGAATTCTTTTGCGGCTTCATCTGGAACCCATGCCCCTTTATCGGGATCCGTGCTGGCTGTATGCCTCAGATTGGAACGGACAAGGTTAATCAAATTCATCATAAACTCATCATCCCCAAACTGAGCAGCCACGGTATCCAGAAAAACCAGCCGTTCATTTGCTTTTTGTATGATCTCCGGCTCAACAGCTTTTGATTCCTCCTCCACTGCTGGAGCTTTAAAATCAAGCTGACCTATATTTTTAGGAAAGTTTTTATCCAGAGAAAGCTCCAAGATGCTGTTATAACGATCCCGGGGCGATATATCGTTTTTTAAATTCATCAAAAGAATTTCCGCGGCATGAGGTTGCGCTATATAATCCCTAGCACAGCCGAGCAAAACAAAATTTATTTCTTTGTGGTTTTCCTGCTGATAAAGAGCGGCTTCATAACAGTAAGGGATTATTTCCTCTTTCAGAAGCCCTTTTGCCATGTTGAATGTATTATATTCGATCTCTCCATCACCTTGGCGCCAAACTTTTTGGCTCATAACTTCATTAACAAAATCTTTATCCTTTAACGTAAAAATAAAAATGTTAATTAATGACAAAATCTCACTATGATTTCCGCTTATTTTTGATCGAAGTTCATAGAGCCTTTTTATTTCTTCCTCATTTTTAGGATCATTCTGGTTATTTAAAGACCTGATTTGATCCCTTATTTCTTTCTCCTTAGCAGCATCCCCAATCTCTTTTTGTTTTTGAATGCGCTGATCATACATTTCGCGAGCAGCCTTAACGCAGTAAGGACGGTAACCATCGGAAATACTCAAAAGTATTTTACAAAGTGTACCTAATTCTTTTGGACTTTGTGTCACTGGAAGAAGCTGACTGAGAAGATCACTGGCCTGTTGATTTTTCATCGCCACTAAAACTTGCATAATTTCTTGGCGCAAAGAATCATAATAATTCAGTTTTCGTATCCAGAGATTGAACTCATGTCCATTGATGAAAAGCTTTTTAATAGCAGGGAGAGAGTTGGTTCCATTAAGCAAAAGACCTTGCAGACAGTAAAAAGCGGCACTATTGCGTTCATATTCATCTGTCTGATTATCAATTTTATACAACTGATTGACCAGGTAGTCTGGATCCAGTGGGTCGTGCATTTCCGCGTTGACGCGATTCGCTTCCGCCAAGTAACGTGAGTTGGCCTCATTCAGCTGAGCCTGAAACTGTTCCGATTCCGCTTTCTGTTTGGATTCCAACTGTTCCAGTTCAGAGCGAGCCTGTTTCTGAGCATGTTGTATCCAGGCTCCGGCAATACAGAGCGAAATGATTGCAATCAAAATACCAGCTAAAAAAAGTTTATTGCCGGATTTGATACTTCCCCGATGATTGTCCTGTGCATCCATAAGACAAAAATTATCTTATGGGAAAACTATTCATAACCTGCTGTGATGTCAAGAGATTTTTGACGTAAAAAAAATCGTTATATGAGGTAGAAATTTTTGGCAAACCTCGGAGACGTACGGGTCGCACATATATATAAATTATTGTTATTTAATAATTTATTTATATCACCTGTGATTCCTTAAAAAAGAATCACTCACCCTCTTTGACCAGTTCATCCGTTCCCTCACGGAATTTCATGCTGATCATCTTGGTCACACCGCGCTCCGGCATTGTCACGCCATGGATGCAGTTCGCCGCGGCAATAGACTGCTTGCTGTGGGTGATGACAATAAACTGGGAGAAATCCACAAAAGTTTTCAGCACAGAAACAAAACGACCGATATTGGCCTCATCCAGAGGCGCGTCCAGCTCGTCCAGCACACAGAAAGGCGATGGTTTGACCTGATAGATCGCGAACAGCAGTGCCACAGCCGTCATGGTCTGTTCACCGCCCGAAAGCAGCGAAACCGATTTCAGCTGCTTGCCCGGAGGCCGAGCCACGATGTCGATGCCGGACTCCAGAACGTCCCGGTCGTCCACCAGTTTCAGATCCGCAAAACCGCCATGGAAGAAGGTCGCGAACATGGAGCGGAAATTCTGACGGATCTTTTCAAAGGTCTCCATGAACATTTCCCGTGTCTGCTGATTGATCCGGCTCACCACGTCCAGCAGCTGTGCTTTGGCCTTGGTCATGTCATCCTGCTGAGCGGTCATGAACTTGTAGCGCTGTTCGATTTCTTCATATTCCTCGATAGCCACCAGATTCACCGGCCCCAGCTGATCGATGCGCTCCTGCAGTTTGCGGACAAATGAAGCTACCACATCCCAGTCCACCGGCGGGAATTCTCCGTTCTCGACCGGCTCCGGCGGGACCGGTTCCGTTTCCGGCGCGTTTTCACCGGGGACGGGCTCCGTCTCTTTCCGGGGTGTATAATCCTTGCGGAAGATGCGGACGCCTTCTTCGGTTTCTTCCACACGGAAAGGCTCCTGGATCACGGTGAGGATATCCAGCTGGTATTTCTCCTGCATCCGGCTGGTCGTGTTTTGCAGGGTCATTTGACGCTGAGCGATCTGCACATTCAGCGCTTCATGCTGTTCCTGGGAGCGGTTCAGCTGTCCGCGCAGTTCTTTCAAACGGGCTTCGCGTTCCTCGATCTCCGCGGAAACAGTTTTCTTCTGCTGAGAGAGATCCGCGATGCGCTGATTCATCTGCTCATATTCATTCGTGAGAAATTCGATCTTCAGTTTGGATTCCTCGATCTCCGCGTGACAGATGCCGACCTTCTCCTGTATCTGCGCGATCTCTTTAGTGCGCGCGGTGATCAGTCTTTCCTGTTCAGTGATCTGGTTTTCCAGCGAGTTCTTTTGCAGACGATGGGTATTGCAGAACTGCTCTTTGGAAGCGAGGGCGATCTTCACTTCGGTCAAAGCGTTATGCGCGGTGTCCCGCTCCTGGCGAAGCTGATCCACCGAAGAATTGATCTCCGAGATATTGTCCGCCGTTTCTTTTTCTTTCTGCTCGATCTCAACGATCTGATCGCTCAGTAGCTGACGATGCGCCGTGCTTTCCGCGTCCTGAGCGGTCAGGCGGGTCATTTCCTGTTTCAGGGTCTCTTCACGCTGCTTCATGCCGCGGAGTGAATTTTCCAGAACACGAAACTCGCCCAAACGGGTCGCGACCGCCATTTCATGGCTGCGGATCTCCGACTGGAGCCGGAGCAGGTCTTCCTGAGATTTCTTTTGACCGGCGGCGATCGTCTCTCTCTGACGGCGTACCTCTTCGATCTCGGCCTCTACTTTCTGGATATCGGTCTTGAGATCAGCGATCTCATTCTTGCGTCCCAGAATGGAAGAGGAAACCGGGACTTCTTTGCGGGAACCGCCCACAAAAATACCGTCTCTGGTCAGGATCTCGCATCCGCCCGTGACAAACTCCCATTGTCCGGGATGCTGCTGCCAGAACCGTGTCGCGACGGTCAGATCCGGGCCGCTCCAGGCCCGGCCGCTCTCCCGGCGCC
>JAEENR010000239.1 GCA_016283885.1 Verrucomicrobiota bacterium | reverse complement strand
GCTCTGCCAAGAGGCTGTCTAATTGCTGCATTTCATCTATCCAGTCTGTAGGGGATTCTTTTATTTCGTTGTTTACGGGTTCCGGCTGTGTTTCATCCCTTCTGATGGAAGATGGCAAAGTGGAAACCTTTGTCGGGATATGAAAAGGAGTTTTCACCTGTTTGATATCTGTTTCATCAGATTTCTGAATTTTATAAACTTTTGGCTTACCTCTTTCCAATTCATTCTTCAACAACGCAATCCGTCTCTCAGCAACGTAAGCAGGCGAAGTATCCGGGAAACAGTCTATGATTGTATTCAACGATTCTTTCGCTTTCTCCAGATTTTGTTCCCGAATATAAAAATCGGCCTTCATATTCAGCCATTGAACGATCTTTTTCTTGGGCTGCCCATCCTGTTCCAAGAGATAATCCAGCTCGTTGACAGCGGCCTCTACATTACGACAAGTAATTGAATAAATGGATGCCAGTTTTTCTCTCGCTTCCCAATCCAAAGGAAAATCGGATAAATGTTTTTTCAATCCTTCGATCTCTTTGCTCAAGATCATCTGATCCATATTCCATTCTTTGAATCCTTTTTTTAATCCCAGATTCTCCTTTAAATGAATCAATTTCTTCGTGGGTGCTGGCCCTTTCTGCGGCAATTTCAAACGATTCTTTCTCTGAGACGCATACATTGCCTCCACCGAACCGGGATGGCGTTTCTCTATTTGTTCCAAAGCCTCCCTTGCTCCATCCAAATCTTTTTTCAGTTTTAGGCGCCAGTCGCATAAGCGATTCAAGAAAACGGCTTCCCCCTGGCAACTGAGCTTACCGCTTTCTATTAAACGGTTAACGATTGCCTCCGCCGAGTCATAATCTTTCAAATCTTCCGCGTAGATTTCTGCTTTCATGGCATTTGCCTCAAAAATCCACTGTAATTGTTTTTCGGTAGGCTTGATCTGATCAGTTTCCAGTTCCAACAACTGCTCATCCAAGTCCTTCAGAGCCAGCATATATTCACCCCGTTTTCTATGTCCTTCCGGAATAGAACGGTAAAAGGTTCTTTCTGAGGGATCGACATCGGTATTACTTGCAAATCCAAAGATTAAATTTCCTAATGCATCACCTATCCTGTCAGTAACCATGAAAGCCAGCCATGCCAAAAATCTCCTAAAAACAAACACTCCAATAGATGATAAAATCATCACATAAACTCCATCATTTGTTATGTACCTAATACCTAATAAATACAATACATAGAATCCCAAACACATCATCAAAGTCTGAGAAGCTCTTGATATTTTATCTTTAGATGTCCATATAGGTTGGATAATAATGACATATAACACGTAGACTACAGCAATAACAGTCAAGAGTAAATAGATGAAATAATTGATGGCCTTGAAAGGACAAATAAAGGTGAGCACATATAAAATCACCACTCCCCACATCCAGGCATTGCTGTCAAATGCTCTCTTTTTTATGTAATAAAGCCACTTTCTCATTTTCTCACCTGCTTTGACTAGATTCAACGCATTGAAAAGGCAAAGCTTTTTTACCAGAAAACAGCTTGAATGGGAAGAGATTTCTCAAAATGAAAAAATCAGCGGTTCCTTGTGGTATCGGGAGCGCTGGCCGGGGATTCGTTCAGCTGGCGCAGACCGGCCGCTAAATAATAGACCGCCGAAAGAATGGTGAACACCGTGGCGATATACGCAAAGAAATCCACATATTTGGACGGGAAAATCAGCAAAGCCATCAGGATCGTGATCATCTGAAAAACCGTTGCCGTCTTGCCCGGCCAACGCGGACGCACCTTCACCTTCTCACAGACATAATAGATCACGATGACCCCCAGCAGGATCATCATATCCCGGCTCAAGATGCTGACAATAAAGACCAAAGGAATGGAAGGCAGATAGGCATGATCAAAACTGAGCAGGATCGCCCCCGAAACCAGCAGCAGCTTGTCGGCCAGAGGATCCAGGATCGCACCCAGTTCGCTTCTTTGGTTATAATGTCTTGCGATATAACCATCTATACCATCTGAAAGTGAAGCCGCCGCAAAAGCAAAAATGGAAAAGACCCGATAGAAATCGTGTCCGGAACGATCATAGAGCAAAAGCATCGTTATGAATATCGGAACCAGAAAGATCCTCAGGATAGTTACCTTATTTGCGGTTGTCATAGCGTCAAACGCGGAACAGCGAAAGCCTGTTCACGTTATATTTAGAGAGTCGGATGGTGATCAGAAGGCGGCCATACCCAGTCTCTCATCCCGGATGAAGACTCGACCATCCTGCCGTAGTTGTCACGATCATCCCAGCCAATGGAATAAAGTTGGAAGGATGCCGAAGAAATACTGAAAAGGTAATTTCCACCCGTGATCACATCCGTTGGGAGCTTGGCACCTTCGGGCAGAGCCAGTTCTTCCAGGGTCTCCGGATATTTTTTCTGATCCAGATAGGATAATTCCAGCAGACAGGCGATACCGGCCATGTCCACAAAAGCCTGTCCCCGCGCGGCGTTCTGCGGGATCGTTTCACTGAAAAGCGCATCCTTGAACCGTGCCGCGATAAGACGGTCAGGATTGAGTGAATTCTCATACTCGCTTCCAAAATCCCGGATCAGACCGGCCGTTTTCTTCGGCACGATCCGGTGTTCATCCACCCGATAGACCTCATCGCAATAGTTGAAAACGGATTCGGCCAGATTGATCAGATTCATTCTGAGCCAGCCGGTGGGGATATTGTTGAAAATAAAATTAGCGAATCGCTCATTTCCCAGCAGAGAATCCACTATTTTATCCGACAAACGCAGCTTCTCGATCGTAATGCCTACAGCGTCAATGATCCAGGCATTTTCAATAAAGTCCTTCAAGCTGACGATCCACAGCGTTTCAAACAGCATGTTCCGTTTGAAAGAGCGGATAAAGTCAAAGCGGTTCACCTCCGCCTGGAGCTGAGTCAGTTGATCCTTGTCCCAGAAATGCTGAGTGATCCCCTGCCAGAGCGGCTGCAGCGAGTAGAGAAAACACGACTCACAGTCCAAAGCCGCCGTGATCGTGCGGTCAGAACTCATGCGATGGATCAAATTCCAGGAAAAGATTTGATCCTCCATTGCCGCCTGACTGCGTCCCATGCTGAGCTGAGTCACCGCGCGGGCGGAAATCAGCAGGCTCATTTTATATAACTCATTCAGGTGAAGAGTGTTGATTTGAGGTCCCATCTCGAACGGGGTCCAGAACTGGCAGAAAGGACGCTCCAAGCCTGCTTTCAGCTCCTGGAATTGAGGCTCAAAGATTTCAAAAAATTGGAGATTCCCCTGCGGTGTCACCTCCGGTTCCGGAGACATCGCCGCGCCACAGGAATGGAGCACCTGGCGAACATCTTCCGCCGTCCAAGAGTAACCCGTGTACCAGAACCGGTCTGGCAGATCCTCCGGCTGATGCACACAATGCTCTTCGCTCAGTGAAGAGACGACTTCCGGCACAGAAAGGAACTCATTGGTATTCACCAGCACTCTCAGCGAGGAAATGCCCGCGAAATTCTGATTATCTGCTGGGAGAGAAGGGAAAAGGAGATCTTGGCCCAGATACAGACCGGCCGCGTTCACCCGGTCTTCAAACTGCTTCCAGGCATAATCCGAACGGTGCGAATCCCAAACACAGGCCGCAATGATCAGAGCCAGTAACAGCACACCGCCGCCTATTAGAAAAACAAACAGGCGAACAATGACAGAGTGTTTCCTCTTGGGTTGTACTCTTTCAATACCCACTCGGAAAATAAAAGACGAAACGCCCCTTCAGTTCAAGACTGAAAAGCGAAAAAAGGCGATTTATCTTAAAAAAAGGAAATCTATTCCCCAAAAATAGCCTCCGCGTACTGTTTCGCGTCAAAAGGCTGGAGATCATCCGGCTGCTCGCCCAGCCCAATGAACTTGACCGGCAGCTGCAGTTCTTTCTGAATGGCCGTGACCATGCCGCCGCGGCTGGTGCCGTCCAGTTTGGTAATAACTAACCCGGTCAAATGCACGGACTTATTAAATTCTCTGGCCTGTGTGAGGGCATTCATCCCGGTCGAAGCGTCCAGTACCAGCAGAGTCTCCTGCGGCGCGCCTTCCATCTTTTTGTTCATCACCCGGTGGACTTTCTGAAGCTCCTGCATCAAATTGCTCTTGGTGTGCAGACGACCTGCCGTATCAATGAAAAGGTAATGCGTTCCATTGGACAAAGCCGAACTGACCGCGTCATGCGCGATGGATGCGGGATCTGCGCCGTAGTTGCCGGAGATCACAGGCACATTCAGCCGTGTGCCCCACAGCTTGAGCTGTTCAATAGCAGCGGCACGGAAAGTATCACAGGCAGCCATCATGGCACTGTGTCCTTCCAGACCTACCCGGTAAGCCAGCTTGGCTGCGGTAGTCGTTTTACCGACTCCGTTCACCCCTACCAGAGAAACAACGACCGGGACTCCCTGTTCGGTCCCGCGCAGTCCCTCGGATGTTTCCGGAAAACAGGAAATCAATTCCCGCCGGGCGATCTCAAACACAGACGCGCCCGAATGACCTTGAGTTTCATATTCTTTGCGGACGGCAGCCACGATCTGATTCGTCAGCGCGACACCAAAATCACCGCCCAAAAGCGCCGCTTCCAGATCCTCGATATTTTCAACCGTCAGCTTAGGCGAACCGGTGAAAATGCGTTTGATCTCTTGCGTTAGTTTCTCCTGGGTCCTTTTTAACCCTTCTTTGAATTTTTGGAACAATCCCATTGCTTTAATTCCTCAACATATTTCATAGGCACTTTGACCGCACCTATATTTACCCGATCTTTCACTCCGTGGTAATCGGTCCCGCCGCTCACCAGCAGATGATACTCTTCGCATACCGCCACCAAACGCTCACACAGCGACTTGGAATGGCGGGGATAAAAACATTCAAACCCGTCGATCCCCACTTCGACTCCGTATTCCACGATCGCGGGAACTTTCACCTGACGGCCCACATGAGCCATCAATGCCGCACCTCCCGCCGTGTGGATGAGACGGATGGCTTCTCTGACCGAAAAATTCATCTTGGGGACATAAGCCGCGCAGCCGTCGCCCAGATACCGCGCAAACACTTCATCCCGGTCCCGGCAGTATTCCCCCAGCAAGAGCGCACGGCATAAGTGCATTCGGCCGGGAACCTTGCATTTAGCGATCTCCAACACTTCCTCCAGGGAAATAGGGATACCTTCCCGGTTCAAAAGACTCACCATCTTTTTCATGCGCTCCAGCCGTTTTTCCTGAAAAGCGCTCATCTTCTCCAGAAAAACAGCATTGCGGATGTCCAGCCCAAACCCCAGGATATGTATCTCCTCATCCAGAGCGTAAGCGGTCAACTCGACTCCGGGAATAAACCCCAAACCGGCCTTCTCACAGAGTGTAGCGGTCTCCTCACACCCCTCCACCGTGTCATGATCGGTCAGAGCGATACAGTCCAGCCCCGCATGGACAGCCTTGGAAACCAGCCAGTTCGGAGTATGGACCCCATCCGAATAGATAGAATGTAAATGTAGATCCGCGCCATGTTTCCCAAACGCGCGGCGCAAAGCTGTAGGAGGATGAACTTCCCCGGTTATACTCACGCTCTACTCTATCCTATTAATAAATAACCTGTTTAGCGTGAAGGTCTTAGCGTTTCAGACCGTATCTTATCCAAAATGCCGTTGACAAATTTTCCGCTCTCTTCCGTAGAATATCTCTTGGCAATGTCCACAGCCTCATTGATACTGACCACCGGAGGGATGTCATCCCTGAACATGATTTCGTAAATAGCTAAACGTAAAATATTTCGATCGATCACAGCCATGCGGTGGATATCCCAGTTCTTTGCATACTTGACGATCATCGCGTCCAGTTCCTTCAAATGTTCCAACACTCCTCTGCAAAGAGCTTCCGCAAAGTCTTTTGCTGCAAGATCCTGAGGTGAAGGCGGCGGCAGTTCGACAGCCTGCGCCCAGGATGCCTTGGCTTTATCATCGAAAAGCATCCCCATCCGGTGTAATTCCCAAAAATTCTCCAGCTCCCCCTCAACATCCTGATTGGGGTTTAATTCCATCTGATATAAAAATTGAATAGCACGCTCGCGCGCCAACCTGCGTATTTTCATCAAAATCTATCGAATAACAACCGCTTTTTTCATTGTACACCTTTAGCAATGCGATACTTAACAATAAAACCCGTATTGCGGTCAGGCCAGATTCTTCACAGCAGTAAAGCCTCCAACACCAAAAAGAACGTTGGGCAGCCAGGCACACAACCAAGGAGGCATATAACCACCCTCACCCAGCGCCAAACTTACCTCGTTCAACAAAAAAAAGCAAAAACAAATCACTATACTGCTGGCTACTCCCACAAAGACATTCCTGCGTCCACCCTGCAAACTGAACGGAAGCGCCACCAAAACAACGACCAGGCAAGTGAACGGTGCCGCGATCCGGGAATGATATAAAGTTTTGACGCGTGTGACCAGCTGACTGTCCACGCCCTGATGCAGACGCAAATACATCGTGATCTCTTTCAGAGTCAGATTCGCCTTGCGGGCCGACTTAAATGAATCAAACCCGGAAATAAATATCTCGGATTCTATCTCTTCGGGACTGTCATCTATCTCCGGCACCTGCAAAGTCTCATATTTTTCCGGCACCGGCAGCATGGATCCTTCTCCCTCTGAAGTGTATGTAAAGAGCTGAACATTATGGAATTCCCATACGCCTTTCGATCCTGTTCCGTCATCATTCTCATCCCGCGCGAAACTGAAGCTCGGCCGCCATTCCGCGCTTTCGGCCTCCAGCTTCACTGTGTTCAGTGCCAGAGAGCCTTCTTCCCGTTTGAGCCACTCCACACTTGGACGAACAAGCCGTTTATCCTCCACATGATATTCTCCTATATTCCAAGTTCTGTTATCTTTGGTATTAGTAAAATTCACATTCTCATAGACCAGCTCCTTTTTATGCTTCGTCCCCTTGCGCAGATCTTTGGCCAGCCGCGCTCCCATCGGCACCCACGTCTCATTCAAATAAAAAAGGCAGACACCCAAAATGATGCCGACCGAGATATAAGGCGCACATATCCTCCAGATACTTACTCCGGCCGCACGCATCGCCACGATCTCATTATTGCGGGAATGATTGGAAATCGCGTAAAGCAATGCCAGCAGCAGCGCCGGCGGCAGTATCAGCACCAGCAGTTCCGGGATACGGGCAATGTTATACCACAAAATGACCTTGAAACCACCACCGCTGCGCTGAAGATCATCCATGCAGGAAAACAGATCAAATGTCACATAAAAAGCCAGACCGCCCGCGATGCAAAAGAAAAGCGGGATCAACAGCTCCTTAAGGATATATTTGTCTAAGATTCGCACGGATTTTCAAGAAAATAGAAATTGAGAACGGCGTTTTTCTGCCACTCTCAATTTCTACTTTATTCTTTGACCTCTGTCACACTATTTCGGCTCTTTGCTGGCGGATTGCGTCGCTACACCCAAAATGAGCATGATCACGCCAAAAACCAGCATCGCGCCTCCCCAATAGAGGTTCATATTCATTCCCAGAGACTTGGCATACATCAGCTCTCCACTGGTCACCAGACCATAGACAGCCAGGACGAGACCGATCAGTGTGAACATCGCGCCGATTGGGATTCTAATATCTAAATTCATCTTTCAATCCTTTCTCTTACCAGAACAAGATATTCAGTACCAGTGTAACAGCTAACACACCGCCGCCCAGATAGGCAGGCTGTTTGTACCAGGGGATACCATCCTCTTTCGGTTTCGGTGTCAGCGAGTAAACCAGACCTTTCAGATCTTCCGGGCTCTTCTTCTGTTCCGTCATCATAGAGACCACGATCGTCACGATGAAGCAGGTGCTCCAGGCAAAGATCGCCGCCCAGAAGTTCTGAGCCATTTCACTCGGATAGGTGTGCAGGATACCAAAGAAACCGCCTTTCAGACCCGTAACCGAACCATAAGGCAAAGTGAAACCATGATGCAGGAATGCCGCCAGTGTACCGGCCAGCAGACCGAAGAAAGCACCGTGGCCAGTCGCTCTGCGCCAGAACATACCCAGCATGAACGTCGCGAACAGAGGCGCGTTCACAAAGGCAAACACCAGCTGGAGCATATCCATGATGTTATTGAAATGCACAGCGACATACACTGCCGCAATAGAAAGCAGAATGCCTCCTACAGTCGA
>JAEENR010000025.1 GCA_016283885.1 Verrucomicrobiota bacterium | reverse complement strand
TTTTGATTGGAGAACAGGTCCCCGGTTACATGCGGATCAATTCATAATCCATTGTGCCGGTGCCGATCTTCGGGGCGTGTTCCAGACAGACCCTCCAGTTCGTGGCGGGGCTGATGGCGTGGAAGTAATCCTGTCCTTTGTTCTCTTCCTTGTCGATCAGACAGCCGGGGATAATGGGCTGTTTATTACAGAGTTCCGCGCAGGCCGTGTCCAGAGCCACCGGGTCGAACGAAGCCAGGATGCCGACATCGGGGATAATAGCGGTGTCGTTTTTGGGGTGACAGTCGCAGAAGGGCGAGACCTGCATGACAAAATTGATATGGAAATGAGGCCGGTTCTGTACGACGGCCTTGGCGTATTCGGCCATCTTCATGCTGACATCTTCGCACGAATGGAAATTCGGAGCCTGGATCGCGTCGAAATTGCAGGCGCCCAGACAACGGCCGCAGCCCACGCACTTCTCCTGATCGATATAAGCCTTGCCGTTTTCCTGATAGGTGATGGCGTTCTGGCCGCAGTTCTTGGCGCAGATGCGGCATCCTTTGCACAAGCTCTGATCCACGGTCAGCTTGCCCGTGCAGTGCTGTTCCATCTTGCCGGCGCGGGATCCGCAGCCCATGCCCAGATTCTTGATGGCACCGCCCACACCCAGCATTTCATGGGCCTTGAAGTGGTTCATGGAAATGATGATATCCGCGTCCATGATTGCCTTGCCGATCTTGGCGTTCTTTACAAAAGTCGTTCCTTCCAGGGGGACATCCACCTCATCCGTCCCTTTCAGACCGTCGCCGATGATCACCTGACATCCGCAGGTGTTATAATTGAAACCGTTTTCCATGGCGCAGTCCAGATGATCCAAGGCGTTCTTGCGCATCCCCACATACAGCGTGTTGCAGTCCGTCAGAAAAGGCTTGCCGCCCTGGGCTTTGATGACCTCCACGACCGTCTTCGCGAAGTTCGGGCGCAGATAGCTTAGATTGCCGGGTTCACCGAAGTGGATCTTGATGGCGGTGAACTTATTTTTGAAATCGATCGTCTCGATCCCTGCTTTCCTGATCAGTTTCTTCAACTTTTGCAGCAGATTATCTCCATTGTAGGAGACCCGCATATCCGTAAAATAGACTTTGCTCTTTTCCATAGTTACTTATCGCCTTATTGCATCTTCCCGTAAAGGGGCACCCCACCTTACTGAATCAGCCCCTTGAATGTCAAGAGGAAAGCAGATACATTCCTTTCTTTGTTATCCAATTCCGGAGGAATCCATTATACGACCTCTTTCAGGGTTATAATTTAAGGAGACACACGGATCTTGTGTCTTTTTTTATTTATTCTATTGTAATCAATAAATTATATGTGTTTATCAGCGTTCATCCGTGGTTCTTTTATCAATCCGGCTGTTGTTCCGCGGGACGGCAGAGGCGATCTCGTCCGGCTTTTTGATCCGTGGAGCGGGGTGCATCCCATTGTTTTGGAAAAAGTTGATTCATTTTTATGGAATTTATACTGGAATTTGATGGAGTGACGGGATAAAATACCTCGTTCGGGACGGTCATCCCCCGGCGGAAGACAAGGACATCTTCCCGGAAGAAGAGGCTCCCGCGGTATAAGATTTTGATTATGAAGATTTATTTGAATGGGAAAATGGTAGATGAGCAGAACGCGGTCGTTTCTGTGTTTGATCATGGTTTACTTTACGGTGACGGCGTGTTTGAAGGCATTCGCGCTTATAACGGTCGTGTGTTCAAGCTGACGGAACATATTGCCCGTCTGTACTATTCAGCCAAAGCGATCGCGCTGACGATCCCGATGACTCAGGAAGAAATGATCAAGGCCGTCGTGGAGACCTGCAAAGTCAACAACCTGAGAGACTGCTACATCCGCCTGGTCGTGACCCGCGGTGTTGGTACTCTGGGCCTGAGCCCCAAGAAGTGCGGCACTCCGCAGGTGATCATCATCGCCGCCGGTATCCAGCTCTATCCCGAAGAATACTACACCAAAGGAATGAGCATCGTGACCGTGCCGACGACCCGCAATCATCACAACGCGGTGAACCCGGCCATTAAGTCCCTGAACTATTTGAACAACATCCTGGCCAAGATCGAAGCCAATACGGCCGGAGTGGAAGAAGCCATCATGCTGAACAGCCAGGGTTACGTGGCTGAATGCACCGGTGACAACATCTTCCTGATCAAGGGTAAACAGCTGATCACTCCGCCGCTTTCCGCCGGAGCGCTCTACGGCATCACCCGTGGTTCCGTCATTGAAGTGGCCAAAGAAGGCGGTTTCGAGGTCGTGGAACCGAATGTGACCCGCTATGACGTGTACAACGCGGATGAATGCTTTGTGACCGGCAGCGCGGCCGAACTGGTGCCTGTGACCAAGGTGGACGGTCGTGAGATCGGAGCCGGTGTTCCGGGCGAAGGCTTCAAAAAACTGCTGGATCTGTTCCGCAAGTTGACAAGAAGCACAGGAACCCCTATATTTGAATAGTGTGAAGGGGGGGGATATTGTTCCCCCCCTGAGCGGAAAAGTGTATGCTTTGTCACATTTGTAAAAAAGCGGAAGCAACAGTTCATCTGACGCAGGTGGTCGGCGGCAAGATCCGGAAACTGGATCTTTGCGCCGCCTGCGCGGAGAAGTGCGGCGTAGATGATCCTGCCGGTTTTTCCATGCTGGAGATACTCAAAAAGTTCTCCAACGTGATCAGTTCGGATTCGGAGAAAGAGGAGAAACCGAAGCAGAAAAAGTCACCGAATGAAGATACCGTTTGCCCGGAATGCGGCTATACAGGAAAAGATCTGGCCAAGACCGGCAAACTGGGATGTGCTTTTTGCTATAAGACATTTGAGACGAACATGGAAAATGCCCTTCCGCACATGCACCGGGGAACTCAGCATATAGGCAAAACTCCCCAGTGCCATCCCTTGACGGCAGAGGAGAGGGCGCGATTCACCGGCGAAGAGGTCCCGGCCCCGAAAAAGCCCCGCAAGCGCGCGGCGGTCAAGACGGCTTCCCCAAAGAGCAAGGCCGGCACTGCCGATGTTGATGAAAAACAGGAATTATTGGATGAATTGTACGAATCCAAGAAAGCCCTTTTGAAACAGGCTGTCAAGGAGGAGAACTACGAGTATGCTGCCAAAGTCCGTGACGAGATAAAAGAGATCGAGAAGAAGATCAAAGCCAAAAAAGAAGAAGGTCAAAAAGGAAAGGATCAAGACCTTCTGGGTGCTTTGAAGACCTTGTTTGATAGTGTGGATAATGCGGACGAATAGTTTGACCCAAAAAATAGAAAGAAAAGATGATTCTGTCTGAGTTTTTGATCCCTTCCAAGAGTTATGCCTCGCTGAGAGGTCCGGAAGATACGATCGTGCTGAGCAGCCGCGCAAGGCTCGCCCGGAACCTTCGTCACGCTTCCTTTCCGTCTTTTGCGAAAAAGACGGAGCGTCTCCGTGTCTTCAAACAGATACGGGATGCCGTTTTGAAACTCAATGGAATGGAAGCCTGTTTCGTGGAAGGGATGGGCAATCTCAGCAGTGACGAGAAAACGGCTTTGGTCGAGCGTCATCTGATCAGCCGCGAACACGCGGCCCGCGGTGTCGGAAGCGGACTGGTCATCAATAAAGATGAAAATATCTCGGTGATGATCAATGAGGAAGATCATCTGCGGATGCAGGCGATCCTGCCGGGCTTCCAGATCCGTCAGGCCTGGGAACGCATCGATCAGGTGGATACCGAGCTGGAACAGAATATCGAATACGCGTTCCATCCCAAATACGGCTATCTGACCGCCTGTCCCACGAACGTGGGCACGGGCATCCGTGTGAGCGCGATGATCCATCTGCCGGCGCTGGCGCTGACGGATCAGATCCGCCAGATCATTGGCGCGGTGGATAAGCTGGGATTGACCGTGCGGGGTATTTATGGAGAGGGGACTGACGCTTTGGGGAACCTTTTTCAGGCATCGAACCAGCAAACACTGGGTGAGACCGAAGATGCCATTGTGACACGTCTGGAGAAAGTCATTCGCCAGGTGGTCATCAACGAAGAAAATGCCCGTCAGACTCTCCTGGAAGAGGAGGGACAAAAGACCCTGCTCAACAATATCGGCAGGGCCTGGGGGATCTTGTCCAACTGCTACATGATCGAGACCCAGGAAACATTGAATCTGCTCTCGTTCGTCCGGCTGGGAGTGGATCTGGGAATGTTCCCGAACAGTGACAGAGAGATCGTCAATGAACTGTTTCTCATCACTCAGAAGGGACATTTGCAAATGATGAAAGGAACAATGGAAGACCAGAAGCGGGATCAGATCCGCGCGGAGATCCTTCGCGAAAAGACAGTCCTGCTGGGCGCGCCGCGCAAGGTCAAAGTTGTTTCCAAAGGTGGAAAGAAATAATTCGTTCGTCCATCTTGTGCAGACAAAAACAGGCAGGATGGGAACAGAATATCTGAAATGTAAAGAATGGCGTCAGGTAATAACAATATGAGCAATTTTAGTCCGCGGGCGGAGAAAGCTCTCCAGCTCGCTTATGTTGAGGCCGCCCGTTTAGGTCACAAGACCGTTGGGACGGAACATATCCTTTTAGGTTTAGTCGCTCTGGGTGAAGGAGTGGCTGTCGAGATTTTTGAAAAAATGGGAGTGAGTCTAGAGAGAATCCGCCGGGAAGTGGAAAACTCGGTGATCAAGGGGACTCCTCTCAAACCGGCTAATTTCCCGTTCTCGCCCCGCGCCAAAAAAGTGCTGGCGCTTGCCGCGAATGAGGCGAAACATCTGGGATATAACGGGATCGCTACCGAGCATCTGCTGCTGGGACTGCTGAGAGAAGATCAGGGTGAAGGCGCGGTCGTTCTCAAGAAATTGAACATCACCCTGGAAGGGGTCTTGCAGTGTTTAGGTGTTCAGATGGAGGAGGAAAGTGGCTCCATGTTCGATCTCAGCGATGAAGATCCGGAAAACCGCTCCAGCAGAAGAAACAAAAAACCTTCCGCCCTGAAGGCTTTCGGGCGTGACCTGACAGAAATGGCCAGAGCCAAACAGCTGGATCCGGTCATTGGCCGCCAGAATGAGATCCAGCGTGTGATGCAGATCCTCTGCCGCCGCACCAAAAACAACCCGGTCCTGCTGGGTGAGGCCGGTGTGGGCAAGACTGCTATCGTGGAAGGTCTCGCACAGAGAATAGCCGATGAGGAAGTCCCGGAGATCCTTCGCAATAAGAAGATCGTGGGGCTGGATCTGGCGCGGATGCTGGCCGGTACCAAGTACCGCGGCCAGTTTGAGGAACGTATCAAAGCCTTGATGGATGAGATACGTGAATCTGGAGATGTCATCATTTTCATTGATGAGCTGCATACTATCGTGGGCGCGGGTTCCTCGGAAGGCACGATGGATGTAGCCAATATCATCAAACCGGCTTTGAGCCGCGGCGAGTTTCAATGTGTGGGTGCCACGACACTGGAAGAATACCGCAAGTTTATCGAGAAAGACGCGGCGCTGGAACGCCGTTTCCAAAGCGTCAAAGTGGAACCGCCCAGCACGCTGGAAACGATCCAGATCCTGCGCGGCATCCGCTTTAAATATGAAGAGCATCATCGCGCGACGATCACAGATGCGGCCATAGACGCGGCAGTGCGTCTGTCTGATCGTTACATCACTTCACGATTCCTGCCGGACAAGGCTATCGACGTGATCGACGAAGCGGGCTCCTATTGCCGTATGGCGGCGGAGACCTGCCCTCCGGAGTTCAAACATCTGGAGAAAGAGATCGAAAAAGCCCGGCTGGATAAGGAAAAAGCTATCGCGGAACAGCGTTTTGAAGATGCCGCCATCTTCCGGGATACCGAACGCCAGAAGAAAGAAGATCTGGACAGTTCCCGCAAGAAATGGCGTACCGAGGTCGATCATAAAAAAGTGGTCGTGGATGAAGCGGATGTGACACAAGTTGTCTCCAAATGGACCGGAGTGCCTCTGCGCGGTATGGAGAAGGACGAGCTGAAACGGCTGCTTTCGATGGAGAAGGAGCTTTCGGCCCGTGTGATCGGCCAGTCCGCGGCGGTCAGTTCCATCAGCAAAGCTTTGCGCCGTTCCCGCGCGGATCTGAAAGATCCCAACCGTCCGATCGGGGCGTTCATGCTCCTGGGGCCGACAGGTGTGGGCAAGACCTTGCTGAGCCGGGTGCTGGCGGAATCCATGTTCGGCGATTCCAAATCGCTGATCCAGCTGGATATGAGCGAATACATGGAGAAATTCACCGTTTCCCGTCTGGTGGGATCGCCTCCGGGTTATGTGGGATATGATGAAGGTGGGCAGTTGACCGAAAAGGTGCGCCGCCGTCCTTACAGCGTGGTGCTTTTTGACGAGATCGAAAAGGCTCACCCGGATGTGTGGAATATCCTCCTGCAGATACTGGAAGAAGGCAAGCTGACCGATTCGATGGGACGCACGGTCGATTTCCGTAATACGATCATCCTGCTGACCTCCAATGTGGGTGCCGAAGCCTCACGCAAGAGCTCGATCGGTTTTGGCAGTCACAACGAGGAAGCGAATACGGAACGGCTTCGCGTGAGCCTGATCGAAGAGGCCAAAAGAGTGTTCAAGCCGGAATTCCTGAACCGTTTGGACGAGATATTGGTCTTCCGGCCGTTGAATAAGGAAGATCTGATACAGGTGCTGGATCTGGAAATGGGCAAGCTGGCTTCCCGCCTGGAGCTGAAGGATATCACCCTGAAGCTGGAAAATGAGGCTCGCGATCTGCTCATCCAAAAAGGCTACAATCCGGTCTATGGTGCGCGTCCGATGCGCCGCACGGTGGAACAGATGGTGCAGGATCCTTTGGCCGAAGAGATACTCCGCGGACATATCCGCCCCGGTGAGCTGGTCAAAGTGGGTGTGGATAAAGAGCGTCTGGTATTCTATCAGGATGCGGCGGAAAAGCTTTTGGAAAACCACCAGCAGCCCAATATCGAAACCACTCCGATCCAGAATAAGAAATCAGAAGATCCTCACCCGGAGAAACCTTTGAAAACGAACCGAAAATCGGATTCTAAAGAATAAATGATTTTGCGCGGAAAAGCGGTTCTCTTTTGGAGGATCGCTTTTTTGCGGAAGCTGAAAGTATGAAGATCGCGTTTTTGATCCCGGATAATCGTGACGAGTTCGGCTGGTATGACCGGCCGGAGCCGGTATTTGGTCCCGCGCCGGATGTATTGCTGCAGGGCTTTTCCGAGCTGGTTCAGGAGGCAGGATGCGAGATCCATGTCGTCAGCTGTTCCCGAAAACCCTCTAAAGCACCGGAAAAAATCTACAACGGCAGGATATTTTATCATCAGCCGCTGGTCTCTCCGCTGGGCTATTTAAAAACGCTTTATTTTGGATGCCGCCGCGCGATTCGTTCCACGCTGCGGGGCATCCGGCCGGATATCGTTCACGCTCAGGGCACAGAACGTTATTGCGCCTATGCCGGCGCCCGTTCCGGTTTCCCTTGTGTGGTGACTGTTCACGGAAATATGCGCTCGATCGCCAAGGTCAATCAAGTGAGCCCTTTCTCGTTTTACGGATTAGCGGCCCGGTTGGAAGAATGGACCCTGCCCAGAGTCGAGGGCGTGATATGCCTGAGTAATTACACCCGCTGGAACGTGGAGGATCTGGCGCGCAGGACCTGGGTCATCCCGAATGCGGTCGAGGAAAGATTTTTTGATGTCCAGCCGCGGCGGCCGCAGGAATTGCAGCTGACCTGCGTGGGGACGATCTGCCACCACAAGAACCAGAACGCGCTGATCCGGGCGCTGGCTCCCTTGAGGGAAGAGTTTGAATTCACACTGAACCTCTATGGCGCGGTGGAGCCGGGAACCGCTTACACGGAGGAGTTCGAGTCGCTTCTGGCTCAGTATCCCTGGGTGAAAGCACATGGCCATGTTTCCCGCGACAAACTCCCGGAGGTCTATGCCAACAGTTCGCTGCTGCTGATCCCTTCATTAGAGGATAATTGTCCGATGGTGGTGTTGGAGGCGATGGCATCCGGTATCCCGGTGCTGGGCTCACGGATCGGCGGCATCCCCGACCTGATCCATCCGGAGAAAAACGGCTGGCTCTATGAAAGTGGAAATGTGGAGGAATTCCGCGCAATGCTCCGTAAAGCACTTTCTTCCAGTGAGCTGTTGCGTATTCTGGGGGAGGAGGCCAGAGAGTTTGCCCAGCAGACTTTCATGCCGAAACAAATCGCGTTGAACCACTTGGATGTTTACCGGGAAGTACTGTCAAAACGCTAAAAGAAATTTTTGCAGTATGTAGCAAAAATTTCTTGTGGAATGTTCAAAAGAGTTTTTTCTTTGCAGTGACCTGTTGTCATAACGGGTCATTTTGCTTCTTCCGGTTTGGAATCCGGGTTTGCCTGGTTCAATCAGCGTTTTTAGTTTCTATAAGGGGGCTTTTCATTTATACTCAGCCGGTTGTTTTTTTGAGATTAAGAAACGATATGGATACAGAGAATGCAGGAGCCGGTCTGCCGGCTGGGGTCAAAAGGATAGATTTTGAAAACGGATTGACGCTGATCTTGAAGGAAGATCACAGCTCGCCGGTGGCGACCGCTCATGCCTGGTCGCGGGCGGGCAGCATCACCGAGGGAGACTGGACGGGAGCCGGGATGAGTCATGTGCTGGAACACATGCTCTTTAAGGGAACGACTCACAGGGAAGGCTGGAGGATAGATCAGGAAGTGCAGGAGGCCGGCGGCCAGATGAATGCCTGCACCTCGTTCAATTACACGCTTTACTATATAGACGTTCCGGCCAGCGGAGTGAAAACGGCAGTGGATATCCTCTGCGATATCATGCAGAACGCGACTCTGCCTGCGGAGGAGCTGGAAAAGGAGAAACAAGTGATTTTGCGCGAAATGGATATGGGACAGGATGATCCCGACCGCCGTTCCAGCCGCCGTCTGTTCGAGACCGCTTATCATGTTGCGCCTTATCAGCATCCGGTGATCGGCTACAAGGATGTGTTTGAGGCGTTTACGCGCGAAGATCTGATGGCGTACTACAAAAAGATGTACGCTCCCAATAATTTGTTCATTGTAGTGGCCGGGGATATCGATCCCGCCGCTGTGGAAGCTCAGGTGAGGGAAGCCTTTGCCGAAGCGAAACGCAAACCGCTGGCACCGGTGCTGATCCCGCTGGAACCGCCTCAGACGGCTTCCCGTATCGTGGAGGAGAATGGAGCGGTGGAGCTTTGCCGTTCGCATATCGCCTGGCACATACCCGGTGTACTGCATCCGGATATGGCGGCTCTGGGGGTGGCAGTGGCGATCCTGGGCAGCGGCCGCAGTTCGCGCCTGTATCGCCGGCTTCGCGAGGATCTGGGGCTGGTGCAGACGATCGATTCCTGGGTCTATTCGCCGGGCGAGCAAGGTCTGGTCGGCATCAGCGCGGAGATCGAGTCTTCCAAGTATGAGGCGGCGCTGAAAGCTGTGGAGGAGGAGATCGAGCTTTTGAAACGGGAACGGATCCCGGCAGCAGAATTGGAGAAAGTCAAAAAACAGTGTGTCGCTGGACTTTATACGGCCAGAAAGACCATGTCCGGCCAGGCGATGGATCTGGGCAGCAGCTGGCTGATGGCCGGCGATCTGAGTTATTCGGACAGGAGTCTGGCACGGATCCAGCAAGTCACCGCCGAAGATGTTCAGCGAGTGGTGCGCGAGTGGTTTGATGACAAGAATAAAGTGATCTACAGTCTGCTGCCGGAAGGTTTCAAACGCGCTTCCGGGAGCAGTATTGAGAAAATCGAGCGGAATCCTGTACAAAAGACCATTTTGCCCAATGGATTACGACTGTTGGTGCGCGAGGATGAACAGTTGCCTTTTGTGGAATTCCGCATCGTGTTCCAGGGCGGACTCGTGACCGAGGAGGAATCCACCGCCGGTCAGACACTGCTGATGAGCCGTCTGATGCTGAAAGGAACAAAGACCCGTTCCGCGGAAATGATATCGGAGGAGATCGAGAATGTCGGCGGCAAGATCGAGAACGGTGTCACTCATGGGACGGTGAGCTTTTCAGCCGAAGTAATGAAGGAAGATTTCGACCTGGGACTGGATATCCTGAGCGATGTGGTTTTGAATCCGGTCTTTCCGACGGAAGCTCTGGAACTGGAGCGGGGGATGCTCCTGGCTGATATCCGTTCCGAGAAAGATCAAATGCTGCCTTACGCGCTCAAACGGATGCGCCGCGAGCTGTTCGGGCCGTGGTCGTATGGGTTGAGTTCACACGGGGAT
>JAEENR010000238.1 GCA_016283885.1 Verrucomicrobiota bacterium | reverse complement strand
CCACGACCAGCCGGACGTCCGAGCGCAGATGCTCGATAAAGGATCCTTTTTTGAACTGGTTTTCTTTGATGCTCACCGGCAAGGCACTTCGTGTCAGACAGTTGAACATCCACATCCCCAGAAAGGCTCCGCCCAGCAGCGTCAGGATGATCAGGGGGAAAACATATCCCACCACTTCATTGCGGTGCAGCACCCAGCCCAGCAGGATCATGAACGTGTACCAGAACACGTTCAGCGCCAGAACTAAACAGATATTTTTGGAAGGGCTACTCATTGCAGTTCAACGGCGTGAGACGCAAGGCAAAGCCGCCGCCGGAGGCCATCCTCACAGTCCGCTTGTCGGTGGAGTTCACCATAAAGCGGTCCACCGCGTAGTCTGCGCCGCGTCTTTCCGCGTTCACACCATCTTTATAGAGAACAGCCTGATAGACTTGATCTTTTTTCAGGAATGAAAACGGGATCTCCACCTGTTTGGCGTTCCAGTCTGTCAGTCCGCCCACGAACCAGTCATCGCCTTTTTTGCGGGCCGTGACGATGTATTTGCCCAGTTCCGCGCTCAGGATCCGGGTCTCATCCGGTTCCACCGGGATAGATGCCAGAAAACGGGTGTATTCCGCTTCTTGTTCATACAGGACTGGCGTGTCGCACAGCATTGCGAACGGAGCGTCGAATACGATATACTCCGCCAGCTGATGGCAGCGGGTCCCCTGGCTCATCGGTTCTTTGTAGATGGATTTGAAGTTGGAACGGATGACGTTCCGCATCGCGCCGGGGGTGTAATCCACGGGGCCGGCCATCATTCTCATGAAGGGCATCGTCACATCGTACTTGGGCAGATCAACATTGGAATCCATCCATTTGGTGTTTTCCAATCCGTAAACGCCCTCAAAGTTGACCACGTTCGGCCAGGTGCGGTTCAGCCCGGTCGGTTTATAGAAGCCGTGATAGTCCAGGATCAGGTGGTAGCGGGCCGCGGTCTCGGCGATACGGTAAGCTTGTTCCACGGCCAGTTGGTCATCGCGTTCCAGGAAGTCCACCTTGAACCCCTTGATCCCCAGGGAGGAATAGTATTTGCAAGCTTCTTCCAGCTGGCGGTCCAGCACCGCGAACGCCGTCCACAGGACCAGTCCCACGCCTTTTTCTTTGGCATAAGCGGCGACCGCGGGCATATCCACCCATTCGGTCGTTTTCATCATGTCGCCGTTCTGCAGGTGGTACCAGCTGGCATCCAGGGTCATGTATTCCAGACCGTACCTGGCGGCAAAATCAATGTAGTATTTGTATGTCTGGGTATTGGCGCCGACTTTGAAATCGACGTTGTAAACGCCCCATTCGCTCCACCAGTCCCAGGCCGATTTGCCGGCACGGATCCAGGAGGTGTCTTCTATCCGGCTGGGCGAGGCCAGGGCATAGAGCAGTTTGCTGACCGGCAGTTCTTTATCGGATTCGGTCATCAGTATCACTCTCCAGGGGAAGGTCCGGTTGCCCCGGGTGCGGGCTATCACATTTCCGTATTCTTTCACTTTTTCCTGTTTGGCAGAGGGATCGGCCTCCAGTTTTACGGGAACGGGAGCGAAAACTCCGGTGAATCCCCGGCCTTCCGCTGCTTTGAGGAACATTCCCGGATAGGATTCCAGGTCGGATTCCGCCAGGGTCAGTTTGCGGCCGCCGCCCAGATCCAGTGTCGTGGGGGTAAAGGCCAGGGTCTTCCGGTTCACTTTGGAAAGGGGTTCGGCGGCATACAGATTCTCAAAGGATGTGGCGAACGGATCTTTCTGATTCGTGGAGTAGGCGATCCAGGCCGTCCAGTCTTCGGGGAAATTGAATTCGGCGCGTTCGTTTTTGATTTCTATATCGGAATCGAACCGGGTGTAGAGCCGGTACGCAACTCCTTCATTATAAGCGCGGAAGATGACGCCGTAGTTGTCTTTCATCCGCAGATCCAGCTCCTGATAGGCCGTGCTGAACTCGCTGAAACGGTAAAGGGGGGCTTTGATCGTCTCGCGCATGGAAGAGGTCGTCCGGGCTGTCAGTTCCGGCGCTTTGCCCAAAACGGTGCCGTCCGCCAGCTCCATCCCTATCTGGGAAGGGGTGACAACGGTCCGGCCGGACCATAGAACGGAGTAGCTGATATTTTCGCCCAGCTGGATCCGGACTTCAAATCTCCCGTCCGGCGATTTCAGGGAAAGGGGGGATTCCGCGTTCACGGCATTCCCGCCGCAAAACATCAAAACCGCCGCGCAATAAAATGGCAAACAAAGACTTTTTATGCCCCAACGTTCGATTCCTCTCAAAACGCACATCATGGCTGCATGATAACCCGGTTCCGCTCAAAAGTCCACACCGTAAATGGGAACAGACGCATATAACGATTCCCCGCCCATCAAAGTCCCGACGAGGCGACAGACGGAGTTATAAAAGAACCACAGATGGATATGAAAAGAACCACAGATGGACGCAGATAAACACAGATAATATATTTAATAACAATAGTTTATGTAAAAATGTACAACTTGCTCGTCTTCGCCTCTCTGTGCACGTGCGTCTCATTATAAAATCCCGAAGGGATGACCAGATTACAGGCAGGGGTGCAACCCCTGCAACGATGTCAACACCCGTTTAAGTCCCGAAGGCGACGACAGACGGATGATATTCGGCCTTGCCGCCTTGCATGATGTTTGTTACTTTGATGGGGTCGTTCCTCGACGGTACGTTCCACCGAGGAATGGGAATAAAATAAGTGATTAACATACATAGTTTTAACGCTTAGCGTCAAAACAATTACGGTCTTATCTGAAATCTGGAAAATTTTTGTACTAATGACCGAATTTGTTGAAACGCCCTGATATCAGGGTGTGTCTTCATGTTTCCATTAGTACAGGCTTTCCAGAGCCTCAGATAAGGAAACAAAGCAAGTTATTTTTGGGGAATCCCCCTGTAACATGTGAGAAGTTCACACCTTTTCTTTTTTCCTCAAAAATCCTTCTTAATTTTCCTGATCGTTTCTTGTTTCTCATTTTGGTAACTATGAGTGTAGTGCCAAGAGCCAGTTACTGGGACGTTAATAAAAACTAAGTTTTATACGAATGTTCTGTGGCTCAAAAGAATTTTAAAGAGAATCAAAGTCCTGCTACTTTCACAAAAAAACAACGATGTGAAAATGCTTCTGGTAAATCTCATAGTTTTACGTTTATTGATTTGTTTGCAGGTATTGGAGGTTTCCGAATAGCAGCACAAAATCTCGGAGGAACTTGTGTTTTTTCATCCGAAATCGATTTAAATGCACAGAAGACTTATTATCACAACTTTGGGGAAGTTCCACATGGAGATATTACTCTACCCGAAACGAAAGCAGCTATTCCAGGTAAATTTGATTGTTTATTTGCAGGCTTTCCATGTCAGCCATTTTCTATTGCGGGATACCGCAAAGGTTTTTCCGATACACGAGGGACTTTGTTTTATGACATTGCTGAAATTTTAAATGCAAAAAAACCTCCAGTTGTTTTGTTGGAAAATGTCAAAAACCTGACATCGCATGATAAAGGAAAAACATTCACTGTGATAAAATCAACTCTCGAAGACCTTGGATATATCGTGTGCTATAAGGTTATGAATGCCATGGATTACGCGAATATTCCACAAAATAGAGAAAGAATATTCATAGTATGTTTTGATCCAAAACAAATATCAAATTGTCAAAGCTTTAAATTCCCATCAAAACAAAAACTTACAAAAACAATTCACGACTGCATTATCGATACAACAAATGATTCACGGCTTATTTATACAAAATCGATGCCTCATTATGATGAATTAGTTAAAGAAATAACAGACAGAGATAGTATTTATCAATGGCGTCGTCAATATGTCCGAAAAAATCAAAGTCATGTTTGTCCAACACTTACAGCCAATATGGGAACGGGTGGACATAATGTTCCTTTAATTATTTGTGATCAGGGAATCAGAAAATTCTCACCAAAAGAATGTCTTAATTTTCAAGGATTTCCAAAATCATTTGAATTTCCAGATATGATTTCAATGTCTGCAAAGTATAAACAAGCTGGAAATTCTGTTGTTGTTCCTCTTGTTCAATCAATTTTAAAAGAGATAATTTCGGTGATGTCAGGAAAAAAGTAAAATATGAATGCAGATTTTTTAAATAATTGGCAGAATAATAAAACATATTTTAATGCTCTTGAATCATTTGCAAAACTTTCCATGTTGTTTTCTGAAAGTGAAGTTCCATATATTGATTATCGGCTTACAGAGAATATTTTTTGTAAATTCTTTAGTGCGATCAATGATGCTCGGTCATGTACGGCGTATGATGCCAGAATTGGAAATCTTGGAATAGGAATCAAAACATTCATATTAAAAAATGAAACTTCTACAGAAAAAATAGCGGAATTCAATAAATTAAAAAAAGAACTTGATGGGGTTCAAGGAATTGATTTAGCTAAAAAACTTGCAGAATTTAGGAATGACAGAATTCTTTTTGCTCAAAATACTTATGGTGTTAAAAAAGGTATATATCATATAATTGGCCGTGATAAAGGCGAATTGAAAATCTTTAATACGGAGTATGATTGTATTGATATTGAAAAAATAAAACTCGGTAATAATAAATCAAATTCATTCTGTTTTGAAGATGGAAAAAATGAATACTTTTTTAATAGAAGTAAATCTGTGCTTCAGAAGCGATTTGTAGTTCCAAGTTCAAATGTACATAATATTCCTGTTAAGATCTTAGCTGATCCGTTATCTCTTTTATTGAAGTTTATTGATGAACAACGGGAATTTATATCTAAAGAACAGATACTTAAAAAAGGTGAAGATTATGTTATTTTGCCACTTTTCAGTACAAAAAGTGGAATTGTTTCTGAAAAAAGTGGTCTAAATCAATGGAATGCAGGAGGAAGAAAAAGAGATCCTAATGAAGTTTATATACCAATTCCTAGTGACATCCATAAAGATTTTCGTGAATTTTTCCCACCAAGAGATGAACATTTTTCTTTAGAGCTTCCGGATAAACAGATCTTATCAGCAAAAGTTTGTCAGGCTGGAAATAAAGCACTGATGAGTACACATAATGCTGATTTGGGGAAATGGATACTTCGAGATGTTTTGCGAAAAAAAGAAGGTGAACTTGTTACCATGGATGATCTCAATCGTTATGGAATTGACAGTGTAAGGATAATCAATAAGCACAAAGAAGATTCTTCTGGGAAGAAAGTTTATGCTATAGAGTTTACTACTTCTGAATACGAATCATATTCAGACTTCATAGAGAATTAATCATGGATCATTTATCAGAGGAAAAACGCAGTTGGAATATGTCGCGTATCAAATCAAAAGATACGTCACCAGAATTGTATGTGCGTTCTACTCTGCATCAGGCAGGTTTCCGCTTTCGGCTTCATGTGAAAGAAATGCCCGGCAAACCCGACATTGTTCTTCCAAAATATAAAACCGTTATTTTTGTTCATGGATGTTTCTGGCATCGTCATCCTGGATGTTCAAGAGCAACAATGCCCTCATCAAACACGGATTATTGGAAAACAAAATTTGAGAGAAATGTAGAAAGGGATAAAAAGGAGAGAGAGAAACTTCACAGCGAAGGCTGGAAAGTCATTATAATTTGGGAATGTGAGGTAAAAGAAAAGACAAAGAAAATAATCTTCTTTCTAAAAAAGTTACATCCTCACAAATAAGTTCTCTCTGTCGTCGCCTTCGGGACTTAAACAGATGTTGATGTCGAGCAGGGATTTCGCTTCGCTTCATCCCTGCCTGTAATCTGGTCGTCCTTTCAGGACTTTACAATGGAGACGCGCGGGGTGCAAAGACGCGAGAATCTCGCGTCTCTACAGTTTTCTTCTTGTGAATCAATAATTTATCTGTGTTTATCCGTGTCCATCCGTGGTTCTAAAAAAGACGCGCGGGTCGCCAGTCTCTACGGT
>JAEENR010000237.1 GCA_016283885.1 Verrucomicrobiota bacterium | reverse complement strand
GAGGATGGAGAGAGCCGCCGCGCCGTTCTGCTGATAGCTCAGCGGTATCTCCTCTGCGCGGCCTTCTTCTTTGATCCAGCCCTTGGAGGGGGAGCGGCGTTTGAACTCGGCAATGATGCCGCTGGCGGAATCCCGGAGTGCCTGTGACATGGATGGAACAGCGGAATCGAGCATTTCTTCCACACGGCGATGGATCTCATGCGGACTCATCTGTTCTTTGAAGCGCTCCACTTCAATGCGCTTATGGGCGACGATCTCTTCCAGTATATCCGGCATTATGAATTCAATTCTACAAATTTCCTGAAGGTCTTGAGCGCCGCACCGCTGTCAATGGATCTGCGGGCGATCTCGATACATTCCTCGATCTCTTTCTGACCGCGTTCCAGCACCTGGATGCCGAAGGCGGCATTAGCCAGCACGATATTTTTCTGAGCCGGCAGAGCGTGGTTTTCCAGGACGGCATCGAAAATGGCAGCCGCTTCCTCTTCGGTCGCACCGCCCACCAGTTCTTCGGGTTTGGCGATCTGGAAGCCCAGGTCGGATGGTTTGAAGATGCGCTCGTATTTGTTGGTCGTGACCTTGAAATCACTGGTCAGAGAGATCTCGTCATAGCCGTCGATGCTGTTGACGATCCCGTAGTCGATACCGATGCGCTGATACACCTGATGATAGAGGCGCATTTGGTCGAGATTGGCCACTCCGAGCAGCTGGCATTTGGGCTGGCTGGGATTGACCAGAGGGCCGAGCAGATTAAAGATCGTCGGGAACTGCAGCGCCTTGCGGATAGGACCGACGAATTTCATGGCCTTCGCGAAGAGCTGCGCGTGCAGATAGACAATGCCCACCTCATTGAGACAGCGGTTCAGCTTGTCGATGTCATCTGTGAATTTGATGCCGTGATGCTGGATGACGTTGGAGGCACCGCTGACAGAGGTCGCGGAGTAGTTGCCGTGTTTGGCCACTTTGTAGCCTGCACCGGCGATCACGAAACAGGAGGTCGTGGAAATATTGAAGGTGTTCTTGCGGTCGCCGCCTGTTCCCACAACATCGATATAACGATCTGCGCTGAGGATGGCGGGAACCCCTGTTTCCAGTATTCCGTCACGAAAACCCAGCAGTTCATCCACAGTGACACCGCGCATTTGCAGACCTGTCAGCAGCGCTGTGACCTGTTCGTTTGGGAATTCACTTTTGGTTATCCCGATCAGGATCTCTTTCATTTCTTCCCGCGAGAGTTCCTCGTGGCTGAGCATCCGGTTAAGTATATTTTTCAATGAATGTTCCATATTTTTAAATGATTCTCTCTTTATAAACGCAGCCAGTTTTCCATTATCCTGCGGCCGTCCGGAGTGAGGACGCTCTCGGGATGGAACTGAATGCCGCGGATGTCCAGTTCTTTATGCCGCAGTGCCATGATTTGGCCTTCATCGCTTTCGGCCGTGATTTCCAGACAGTCGGGGAAGCCGTCTTTGCTGACGACCCAGGAGTGATAGCGTCCCATCGTGATGCGTTTGGGCAGACCGCTGAATATCTCGTCATTGCCGAATTGGGTGCCTTCTGTGGCGACACCGTGAAACACATCACTCAGGTTTTCCAATTTTCCGCCGAATACCTCGCCGATCGCCTGATGTCCCAGACAAACTCCCAGGATCGATTTCTTGTCCTTGTATGTCCGGATCACATCCAGCAGCAGTCCGGCCTCGGTGGGGATGCCGGGTCCGGGGCTGAGGAGGATCTTATGGAAGGGCTCCAGATCGTTCAGCCGGAACTGGTCATTCCGATAGACAGTTACTTCCACGTTGAATTCTTTTACCAGATGGGCCAGGTTATAGGTGAAGGAATCGTAGTTGTCAATGATCACGATCTTCATATTTTTACATCCTTTCTGCCATGTCGATGGCGCGGCGCAAGGCACCGAGTTTGCTGTTCACTTCCTGCAGTTCGTATTCCGCGTCACTTTTCGCGACGATGCCGCTGCCGGCCTGGAACCAAAGTTCACCGTTGCGCGAAACAAAGGTCCGGATGGTAATAGCCTGATTGAGCGAGCCGTTCAGACCGATATAACCGATGCAGCCGCCGTAAGCGCCGCGGTTATGCGGTTCATATTCCGTGATCAGCTGCATGGCCCGGACTTTCGGGGCTCCGCTCAGTGTGCCGGCCGGGAATGTATCAATGAAAGTCTGGATCGGGTCGGCATCGTCATTGAGTACGCCGCTGACCCGGGAAACCAGATGGATCACATGGGAATAGTATTGGAGTTCTTTATAGAAATCCACTTTCACATCGTGGCAGTTCCGGGACAGGTCATTGCGGGCCAGATCGACCAGCATCACATGCTCGGCGTTTTCTTTGGGGTCGTTTCTCAGGTATTCCGCCCCTTTGCGGTCGGCATCAGCGTTGCCGGTGCGTTTGGTAGTCCCGGCAATGGGATCGATATAAGCTTTACGGTCATTGATGCGGCAGTGAGTTTCCGGGGAAGAACCGAAGATGCGGAAACCGCCGAAATCAAAGTAGAAAAGATACGGACTGGGATTGATGCTTCTCAGCGCGCGGTAAAGTTTGAAATCATCGCCTTCATAGCGCTGCATGAAACGGCGCGAAAGCACGATCTGGAAGACATCGCCGCGCAAACAGTGCCGGATCCCGCGCTGGACATTGATTTTGTGTTCTTCATCTGTCAGCGTGCTCGACACATCCCCCACGGGACGGAAGCCGTAAGCCTGGATGTTCGTCTTGTTCATCTGCTTGTAGAGCGTATCCAGTTCTGACTCGCTGCCCAGGGTGACGATCGTCAGCAGATTATTGAACTGATCGAATATGATGATATCCCTGTAAAGGATGTAAAGCATATCGGGCGCGTCATTTTGCTCCTGTGTCTCGTCTTTGACCTGGATATTCTCAAAGTAGCGCACGGCATTGAACGAGGTATATCCATAAAGACCGCACATATCGGAGTGTTCACCCGTCACTTTTATCCGGTCAATGAGCGTGTGGATAGCTTGTGCGGTACCGTACTTGTCACTGATCGTGTGCTGCTCCGCGGTGCCGTCGGGAAAGGTGATAGTGACCTGCCCGTGATCGATGGCGACACCGGCGATCGGATTGATGCCGATGAAGGATCGTGAGTTATCTTTTTCATGATAATCGGAGCTTTCCATCAGCACGCTTTGCGGATAGATATCGCGCAGCCGCATATAGACTCCGACCGGTGTGTACATATCCGCCAGTATCGTGCGGACAGCCGTTTTGTAATTAAAAATTTCCATATTCTCCTGCCATTTCTTTATGTGTCAGATAGGTTCCTATATCTTTATCGCCGCGGCCGCTGACTGTCAGGACCACCACTTCATCTTTCCGGAACTGTATTTTGGACAATGCTGCAATAGCGTGCGCGCTTTCCAGAGCCGGGATGATGCCTTCCATGCGGGTCAGCTCATAAGCCGCCTTGACCGCTTCATCGTCATTGATGCTGTAAACAGTGGCCCGGTGCTGCGCGGCCAGATTGGCGTGCATGGGGCCGATGCCGGGATAGTCCAGACCGGCGGAGAGACTTTCCGCCTCGATGATCTGACCGTCGGGTGTCTGCATGACGAGTGTTCTGGAGCCATGCAGGATGCCTACACGGCCGGCGTGGATTGTTGCCGCAGTATGTCCCGTATCGGCACCCTGACCGCCGGCTTCCGCCAGGACGATCTTCACGCGCTCATCATCAATATAGTGGTAGATCGTGCCCGCGGCATTCGAGCCGCCGCCCACACAGGCCATCAGCATATCGGGATAATCGCGGCCGATCTTGGCCTGCAGCTGTTCCTTGATCTCCGACGAGATGACGCTTTGCAGGCGGGCCACCATGTCGGGGTAGGGGTGAGGTCCCACCGTTGAGCCGATGATGTAAAACGTATCAGACGGATGACAGCACCAGTCGCGGATGGCTTCATTGGTGGCGTCTTTCAGTGTCCAGTTGCCTGTTTTCACCGGACGCACCTCCGCGCCCAGCATCTTCATGCGTTCCACATTCACATGCTGGCGTTCTACGTCCAAAGCACCCTGATACACCACGCAGGGCATATCCATCAGCGCGCAGACCGTAGCGGTCGCCACACCATGCTGACCGGCGCCCGTTTCGGCAATGATGCGCTTCTTGCCCATCTTTTTTGCCAGCAGGATCTGCCCGATCGTGTTATTGATCTTGTGCGCGCCCGTATGGTTCAGATCTTCACGCTTCAGATACAGCCGGCAGCCGTATTTGGCACTCATGCGCCTGGCCAGGTAAAGCGGTGACGGTCTTCCCACATAATCGCTCAACAGTTCCTTGTATTCCTTTTGGAACTCTTCTGACTCGATGATCGGCAGATATTCCTGACGCAGCTTTTCTACAGTAGCGTAGAGTATCTCCGGCACATAAGCGCCGCCGAACTCCCCGTAGTATCCTTTTTCATCTAATAAATATGTTTTTTTCACACTCGTATTCCTCAGAAAGAGAAATTTTGAACGATCCCTGTTGAAAATATATTCTGTCCGGCATCTGTCAGTGCCGCCTGATATTCATTTGATCCATTATATACATTCATATTCGTTCAAAAAACAAACCGCATCCTTTTTTCATTCCGAGGATGCGGTTTTATGTAACAAAAAAGACGGATTAAACCATTATTGATAGCCTAAACCGCCGACAAATCTCTATGTAAACACAAACACAACAAAGACCTCGGCAGAATCATCGCCAGGACCACCATCTCATTGTGCTAGTGTTGTACATAATCATATTCACAACGCCGCTCAGTGTAAAACATCTCCAAAATAAGACAAGCATTTTTTTAAATCTTTTATTCGGGGTACACTGTTTTGATTTTAACTTATTGATTTTCAAAAAAATGGAGCGGGTGATGGGAATCGGACCCACATGGCCAGCTTGGAAGGCTGGAGCTTTACCACTAAGCTACACCCGCTCTCGGAAAAGAGGACGTTCATCAGCATGAACGCTGGGGGGAATTATAGCATTTGCCGGTTTTTTGTCAATGAAGGAGGTCAGATTGTCTCATTTTTTCTTACTTTCTTGCATGGGAGAGCATAAAGAGAGATAATAACTTGTGCATGAGTAGTGCGTTAAAACCGCTGGTAGATGGTTTACTGGAGTCCTACGCTAAGACGGGGATCATCAACAACGTGGACGGTGTCAATTTACCGTCCAAGGTGGTCGTGGGTGAAATCACTTCCGACCTGCTGCGTCTGTTGATGCCCGGTTTTTTTGAGGGGTATCCCGTTACGGTAAGGGATCTTCGGCATAAGACGCAGACTCTGGCCAGTTCGGTGAGTGCCCGTTTGGAGGCCGAGGTGTTCAAGAGTTTGTATTTTTTCACGGAGGACAAGGAGAAGGCGCATTTATGCGAAGATCTGGAAAGCGCCGCTTTTGAGACGGTGAACGCTTTTCTGTGTTGTCTGCCGGCCATCCGTACTTTGCTGGAGACGGACGCGGAGGCCGCGTTCGAGGGCGATCCGGCTGCCAAAAGCCGCGAAGAAGTGATTGTAGCATATCCATTTATGGAGACGATTGCAGTGCAGCGGATGGCGCATGTGCTGTATAGGATGAATGTGGAGGTGATCCCGCGTCTGATGACGGAGTGGGCTCATTCCCGCACCGGCATCGATATCCATCCGGGGGCGGAGATCGGCACTCATTTCTTCATTGACCACGGAACGGGGACGATCGTGGGCGAGACGTGCCGCATCGGCAATCATGTGAAGATGTATCACGGAGTGACGCTGGGGGCCAAATCCACGGCCGCCGGGCAGAAGCTGCGGGATGTCGTCCGCCATCCGACGATCCACGATCATGTGACGATCTATCCGGGCGCTACTATTTTGGGCGGCGACACGGTGATCGGGGAGTACAGCACGATCGGCGGTAATGTGTATCTGACTCATAGTGTGCCCTCTTATTCTCTGGTCATCCAGAAAGGGGTATCCGTGGAGGTCCTGGATAAAGGCCAGTCATCGAACGAGAATCTTTTGGATCAGTGATCATGTTGTCTTGGCTTTATAAGTATTTGGCACGGCCGGTCTTGTTTACTCAGGATCCGGAGCTGGTGCATTGTGTGACGGTAAAGGGGCTGGAATGGATCAGCCGTTCTTCGCTGCTGTGCGGAGCCATGCGGGGTATCTGCGGTTCTCCCGGTCTGCCGGTCTCGTTGTTTGGGTTGGATTTCCCCAATCCGCTGGGTTTGGCCGCCGGTATGGACAAGAACGGTGTGGCGCTGCGTGCGTGGGATTCGATGGGCTTCGGCTTCAGTGAGATCGGGGCTGTGACCCTGTATCCCCAGCAGGGCAACCCGGCACCGCGTGTTTTCCGGGCGATCCCGGAGCAGGCCATCGTGAACCGGATGGGCTTCAACAACGCGGGCGCCAAGGCGTTAGTGGAAACTTTGACCCGCTGCAAAGACCGCGGGGACTGGCCCCGGCATCCGGTCGGCATCAATCTGGGCAAGTCCAAGATCACACCGCTGGAGGACGCTCCCCAGGATTATGCCCGTTCTTTCACGGCTCTGCGCGAGCTGGGCGACTTCTTTGTGGTGAACGTCAGCTGTCCGAACCAGGCTAATTTGAGGAAATTGCAGGACAAGGACTCTCTGAAGGCGATCCTGCATCAACTGCAAGAGGCCAACCACAAGGGCAATAAAGCGGTCAGGCCGATCCTGGTCAAGATCTCTCCGGAGCTTTCGGATGAGGCGCTGGATGATATCCTCTCTTTGGTGCCCAAGCTGGAGATCGCCGGCATGATCGCCACCAATACGACTGTCACCCGTCCGGCGACCACCCATCCGAAGGTCAAAAAGATCTATGCCGAGCAGGGCGGTCTGAGCGGCAAACCGCTGAAGCAGCGCAGCACGGAAGTCATCGAGTTCCTGTACCGCAGGACCGAGGGCCGTCTGCCCATCATCGGCGTGGGCGGTATCTTTACCGCGGAAGACGCATGGGAAAAGATCACCCGCGGAGCGTCTCTGCTTCAGATCTTTACCGGTTTTGTTTATGAGGGGCCTCTGGCCGCGCGCCAGATCAATCAGGGGCTGGAGCGCCTGATGAAAACTCATGGCTTCCAGCGGCTTCAGGATGCGGTCGGCAGCGCTGTCGATCTGAAAAAATGATTTATAACAATTAACCAACTAAAATAAAAATAATTATGAGTGAAGAACAACAACCTCCTGTGTATGAAACGGCGACACCGGCACCTGCTGTTGTCCATGTTGAAAAATGCGGCGGCAGCGGCTGGAAATGGTTCTGGATCGTCTGCGGCGTCTGCTTTATCGTGAGTATCCTGGCTGCGGCTCTGGTCGGCTACGGCATGATGACTAGGATGACCGATCTGCTGAAGGATCCAAACTTCCAGACAAAACGAGCCAACGCCTATCAGGTGGATGAGACTCTTCAGTTTACGGAAGTCCTTATGAAAGAGGGCAGATCTACCGCCGACAAAGTCCTGATGATCCCCGTTCAGGGCGTGATCATGGATGCCGGTTCACCCTACGTCGAGGGCATCCAGCTGAGTTCCTTCAAGGGCCAGCTCAAGAAAGCCGGCAAGGACAGCGACGTGATCGCGGTCGTGCTGAAGATCGATTCGCCGGGCGGTGACGCTTTCCTGTGTGATCTGATGGCGGACGCCATCCGCGAGTTCCAGGAGCAGTACAAGAAACCGGTCATTTCCTGGATCGAGAGCATGGGCGCTTCCGGCGGCTATTACATCAGCGCGCCGTGTCAGTGGATCGTGGCGCACGAGATGTCGCTGACGGGCAGCATCGGTGTCATCAGCAGCTCGGTGAATTACCGCGGTCTGATGGACAAGGTCGGGGTCAAGCCGGTCGTTTACAAGAGCGGCAAGTTCAAGGATATGCTCCGCGGCAGCAAAGCCCCGGACGAGATCCTGCCCGAAGAACAGGCGATGATGCAGGGCCTTATTGATAAGATGTATCTGCGCTTCAAGAACGTGGTCAGGAACGGCCGCGGACCGGAAGCCCGCAAAGAGGTCGAGAACGCCCGTCCTTTGGCGGATAACTGGGAAAGTTTTGCCGATGGCCGCATCCTGATGGGCAGCGAGGCTTACGATGCCGGTCTGGTGGATGAACTAGGCAGCGAAGAGGAAGTCATGGCCGCGGTGGCGCGCCTGACCAAAGGGGAGGGGCGTCCCCAGGTGATCCGCTATGAATCCCCGATGGACTGGCGCGGTATCCTGAAATTCTTTGCCCAGAGCCATACTCCCGGCGTGGTCAAGGTCGAGCTCAACGGCCTGAACATAAACGGCAGCAGCGTCATGGAACCGGGCAAACTGTACTTCCTGCCGCCCGGAGAATAAAAACATATTGCCCCTTTACGGGTTATAAACAGATCCCCCTATAAACCCAAAACTGTCATAAAGATGGTTTTGGGTTTATTGATGAAGTTAGGTGGACCAAAAAGTGAATTGCTTTATAATTTAATACAATCACCTGGAATGAAACTGAAACTGAAAAGAAATTAGAATGAAGAAAAATAATGGATTTGTAACATATGGAGAAAATCCTCCAAAGTGGCTGCATATAGATTCCAGTCGCTTAGATGAATGTCTAAAATACATGTATGAAAACAATATCAGGCATATTGATATTAATTGCCTATTTTACAAAGAGAAAGATATTAGTTTTTTAGATGATCTGAAGGATTATCTTGAAGGTTTATCTATAGATGCACATGGTTATCGGTACGATGTAATCAATAAACTGCATCTTTTAAAAATACTCGCAGTTGAGGATAATAAGCAAGATGTCGTTGATTTTAGTAATTTTCCGGATTTGGAGGAATGCCGAGAATTTTATTTTAACAAAAGACTAATCAATATCGAATCTTGTAAAAAATTGAAATCTCTTAGAGCATTAAAATACAAACCAAAGAGTGGAGATTTCTCCGAATTGCCTTTTATTCCTAGTTTGGAAGTGTTGAAGCTGCTTTATTTAACACCTACATCCTTCAAAGGTATAGAAAGGTTTACTCATTTAAAAAACATCATGCTGTATCGAGCTCATAAATTGGAATCTCTGGATGATTTGGTTTCGTTGGCAGATGTATTGGAAGAGTTTGAGTTAAATGGAAAAACAAAGATTTTTGATTATCAGGCGTTAGGGAAATTACGGGTGATCAAGCGGGTTTTTTTAAACAATGTCGGAGACATCAAAGATTTGTCTTTTTTGGAAACAATGCCCAGTTTGAACCACTTTGCCTTTATGGATTCCAACGTAGTAGATGGAGACCTGAGCTATTGTAAAAAAGTAAATGGCTGGGTTGCCTTTACGAACAAAAAACATTACTCGATGACATTTGAAGAATTGCATCCGGAGTGGGTTGCGGAACAAAGAAAACGCGAGAAAGAAATGAAAGTGGAAATAATATCAGAGCATGAAGATATATTTGAAGCGTTAAAAGACTTAAAAGATAAGGGAAATACATCTGACTAGATGATAAATCTTCCGAGCTAACACACATTGAAAACAACAAAGACGAGGTTTGAATGCCTCGTTTTTATGTTTTATCCTCAAAACCCCATTAGTTTTAGAAATTTCTAGTGAAAATTTTCATGTAAAATA
>JAEENR010000236.1 GCA_016283885.1 Verrucomicrobiota bacterium | reverse complement strand
CCGCAAGGAGATGAAACCGGGACTGACCATTGAGAACCTGCGTGAAATCACCGCGGCGGTTGTTCAGGAAGAATGTCTCCGGCTGGGACTCTTTACCCAGGCCGATCTCAAGGCTCAGGATCCATCGGCGCCGCTCTACCGCAAATACTTCATGCACGGTGTTTCCCATTCGATCGGACTGGATGTCCACGATGTCATCTACCCGCAGTACCAGAAACTGGAACCGGGCTGGGTGCTGACCTGTGAGCCGGGCATCTACATCCGCGAGGAAGGTCTGGGCATCCGTCTGGAAGATACCATCTACATCAGCGAACAGGGGCCTGTCAACCTGATGGACGGTATCCCAATGGAAGCTGACGCGATCGAAGAAGCTATGAACAGCAAATAGATAATTTATTGTTCAACAATAAGATGCAACGTGGAGACGCGAATTCGCGTCTCCTTTGACCAAACACTTGAGTGTATGGACAAGCAGGAAGAGTCAAAAAGCAGAACGAAAGTATCTATACGGTTTTATAATGATCGTGAGGTTCGAGCCGTTTGGGACGAGGAGAAAAACAAATGGTGGTTTTCTGCTGTTGATATTGTTGCTGCCATCACGGAAAGCCCCAATCCCAGGAAGTATTGGAGTGTACTGAAAACCCGTCTAAAAAAGGCAGATATTGAGTTGACTACAAAATGTAGTCAACTGAAGCTGATGGCAGCGGATGGGAAGAAGTACGCAACAGACTGCTTTTTGCAAGATGATATAGCAGACTTGGTAAAGCTCATTCCAAGTAAAATGACGACGGATTTTCTGGACTGGTTCACCTATAGTGACAATACCATTGACGGACGAAGCCGTAAAAAGGCATATACTTTTCTGGAGAGTAATTTAGTGGCCGACAAGGATGTTGGTACTGTCAAGGCATTACAGCAGATCCACTCCTATATATTTGGTGGACTGTATGACTTTGCAGGCGAGATAAGGACGAAGAATATCTCAAAGGGCAATTTCACATTCTGCATGGTGGACTATTTGGAGCAAAACCTGAAAAAAATTGAGCAGATGCCGGAGAATACCTTCGACAAGATCGTTGATAAATATGTGGAGATGAATGTGGCGCATCCGTTCATGGAGGGCAATGGACGAAGCACCCGCATCTGGCTGGATCTCATTTTCAAGAAACGTTTAGGCAAATGTGTTGACTGGAGCAAG
Source organism: Verrucomicrobiota bacterium (assembly GCA_016283885.1). Classification (GTDB taxonomy): domain Bacteria; phylum Verrucomicrobiota; class Verrucomicrobiia; order Limisphaerales; family UBA1412; genus UBA1412. Next base: position 1,112 of record JAEENR010000236.1, on the reverse strand, counting down.
ATCGCTAAGAACGAATATCTGAACGCGATGATAGAGAGTCCCGTGGACAGCAGTAAAATCCGTGTGTTGCTGAAGCAGGCTCTTACGGATAAGATCGACGACCGGGAGATATTTATAAAGGGCATTGACTATTCATATTATTACGAGGAGCACTCCGGTGATTCATTATCTTAAAAATAAACCCAAAATCGCCATTAGGATTTTAATTTTATCAAAACCAATTCAAAATCAATATGTTCTGTAGATATGCAGAGCTCCAGCGTCTCCGAGACGAGCGACCTGCTCGTCTTTTTTTGAATCATGGATGGATATGAAAAAAGCCGTGCGTTTACACGGCTCTTTTAATTTTTCAAAAGCAGTTTCGCCCTTTTAGCCTTTGACGGAAGGTGCACTGGAGACAACGGTCCCGACCTGTGTGTCGCCGTTGAGGACGCGGGTCAGGTTGCCCGGCACGAACGCGTCAAAGACGATGATGGGGATCTTGTTTTCGGAGCAGAGCGAGAAAGCTGAAGCATCCATCACGCCCAGATGCAGTTTGATGGCATCCTCATAGGAAAGCAGCGAGAAACGCTGGGCGTTCGGATTTTTCTTGGGGTCGGAGTCGTAAACGCCGTTGACTTTGGTGGCTTTCAGCAGCGCGTCCACACTCAGTTCGCTGGCGCGGAGAGCCGCCGCGGTATCGGTGGAAAAGAAAGGATTGCCGGTGCCGCCGCCAAAGATGACGATGCGTCCTTTTTCCAGATGGCGGACGGCCTTGCGGAGGATGAAGGGTTCGGCCACGCGGTTCATTTCGATGCCGGTCTGGACACGGGTGGGGATCCCGGATTTTTCGAGAGTGTTTTGGAGCGCCAAAGCGTTGATGACGGTGGCCAGCATTCCCATGTAGTCGCCGCTGGTGCGGTCAATGCCCTGCTGGCTGCCGGAGAGTCCGCGGAAGATATTGCCGCCTCCCACAACGACGGCTACCTGGACTCCCAGTTTGTGAGCCGCGAGGATCTCGTCCGCAGCGTTTTGGATGGCTTCGGTGGATATTCCGGAGCCGGCGGCGCCGCCCAGAGCCTCACCACTGAGTTTCAGCAAAATTCGTTTATATTTCATTTAATAACAATCTC
>JAEENR010000235.1 GCA_016283885.1 Verrucomicrobiota bacterium | reverse complement strand
AGAGCGAGCAGGCAAAGGAAAGATGCTTGAACTTCTGCAGGTCAAAGAGACGCGGCATCAGCACTGAGCCGATCGGACCCGGATAAGTGGCGTTGTAGGTATGGCCGCCGATGCTCTTATACACCGGGCAGACGTTGATGCAGGAACCGCAGCGCATACACTTGAGCACTTCGCGATAAACGGGATCCTTACTGATCCCGGAGCGTCCGTTGTCCAGTAAGATGACGTGATACTCTTCGGGACCGTCGCATTCGCCCGGCTGACGGGGACCGCTGTAAAGGGTATTGTAGCAGGTGACCGTCTGCGCGCAGCCTACAGTCGCCAGCATCGGCAGGTACAGAGCCAGATCCTGCATCCGCGGGATGACCTTTTCAATGCCGATAAGGGTGATCATCGTTTTGGGCAGGGAAGCCGAAAGACGGGAATTGCCCTCGTTTTCTGTCACGGAGATCATGCCGGTATCGGCAATGGCAAAATTGGCTCCGGTAAAGCCGACATCCGCCTGACAGTATTCGCGGCGCAGACTCTTGCGGGCGATCATAGTCAGCTCCTCCGGGTTGCTCGTGGGAGCGGTGCCCAGCTTGTCATGGAACAGATCGCTGATCTGGTACCGGGTCAGGTGCATGGCCGGGAAAACGATGTGATAAGGCGGTTCATCTCTTAGCTGGACGATGAACTCGCCCAGATCGGATTCCACGACCCGATAGCCCGCCTGTTCCAGAGCGTGGTTCAGATGGATCTCCTCGGAGGTCATGGACTTGGATTTGACCATGCTCTTGGCGTTTTTCTTTTTCAGGATGTCCAGGATGATCCGGCAGGCATCCTCGCCGGTCGCCGCGCGATGGACGTGTGTGCCGCGCGAGGTCAGTTTCTCGGTCAACTGGCTCAGATACTTCTCCAGGTCGGTATGAACGGCCTGTTTGATATCGGAAGCCATCTGACGGGCTCCCTGCCAGTCCTGGAATTCCGCGATCTTCTTGTCACGGCCTTCCGCGTATTTGCCCAGAGCGGTCGTGATCGTGTTGCGGTGCTGGACATCCGCGGCCATCTTAGCCGCGTCCTGATGGAATTTTTTAGCGAGATTATTCATGGCGGACGAGCAGATCTATCAGATGCATGGTTTTCAGTTTCTTACCCTGTTTATCAGCGATCCCCTGGATGTGCATCAGGCAGCTGGAATCATTGCTGACCAGGTAATCCGCGCCGGTCTCCAGTGCCAGGGCAACTTTACTGTCTCCCATACTGGAGGAAATGGGCGGGAACTTGGCGGAGAACGTTCCGCCGAAGCCGCAGCATTGAACGGCTCTCATCTCGATCAGGGTCAAGCCTTTGATATGGCTCATCAGGATGCGCGGCTGGTCATGGATGCACAGTTCACGCAGTCCGTGACAACCATCATGGAAGGTGACTTTGCCGTGGAAGGAGGCTCCCAGGTCAGTCACGCCCAGCTGGGTGACCAGAAAGTCCGAGAATTCCCAAGTATGCGCGGCCAGCTGGTTGGCTTTGGCTTCCAGTGGGGTCCCTTTGAACAGTTCCGGGTAGAACTTGTGGATCATCGCTGTGCAGGATCCGGATGGAAGAACCACGGCTTCAGCATTATACAGACGTTCCACTACCTTGGAGGCGACTTCGCGGGCTTCGTCCCAGTAGCCGGTATTGAAAGCGGGCTGGCCGCAGCAGGCAAGCTCCGCCGGAGCCTCGACCCGGTGGCCCAGTTTCTCTAAAATCCTGACTGCGTTCATGCCCACGTTCGGGAACAGGGCATCAATGAAGCAGGGAGCAAAAAGAGTGATCTTCATAGTTATAACTGATCTTGTATGATCTCCTTCAGCATTATCCGTCAACCTGCCGCCGGATTCAAGTCAGAAGCCGTGTTTTTCGCTCAAATAATCCTGGAGACATACGCCCCTTTTTTTAGAACCACGGATAGTATTAATGAATAACATATAATTCATTCAAAATCAAAATCTTCCGTAGATGTTGAGATCTCGCGTCTCCGCATTACCCGATCCAACCGGGGATTCTGACTGAAACCTCACAAGAGGGGATACGACTCTAGCCGGGGATGAGTACAGTATAACACTCTGTAGCACAAATACTAATATCTCATTCTGAGAGATGGTAAAACCATACATTCTTCCTTGCGGTTTCGCGAAATGTGTGCTACCTTTGAGAAAGGGTATCCCTTGAACGGGAATAAATTTTGAGTATGAGAAATAAAATAATATCCGGCCTTGTAGGGCTGGTATTAACGGGAGCTATGACGTACGCGGCGGAACTGTCTATCAGCTGCGAAATAAACGGAGCGAACCTGATAGTGACCTACACAGGGACGCTGTATCAAAGCAGTGACGCGGTGAACTGGGCGGAAGTCACATTTGCGTCCAGTCCGTATCAGACAGCGATAGGAGGCAAAAGTCTCTTTTTCTGTGTCAGGGGCAAATCAGAAAGTAAAAACATCACGATCCCGCTGTCGGATACGGTGGACCTGGAGATGATTTGGATCGAGGCAGGCACGTTCACGATGGGCAGCCCCAAAGACGAACTGGGCAGATACAGCAATGAGGCACAGCATCAAGTGACCCTGACCCAGGATTACTGGATGGGCAGGTATGAAGTGACCCAAGCACAGTATCAAGCCGTGATGGGGACGAATCCCTCCAAGTTCAAAGGAGATGATCTGCCTGTGGAACGAGTGAGCTGGAATGACGCAACCAATTTCTGTGCCAAGTTGACAGCATCCGAGAAAGCGGCGGGGCGCCTGCCGGAAGGGTATGCCTATACTCTGCCGACTGAGGCGCAGTGGGAATACGCCTGCCGGGCCGGAACAACGACCGCTCTGAACAGCGGAAAGGATCTGTCAGATAAGGAACAATGTCCCGAAATGGACGAAGTGGGCTGGTATAAATACAACAGGGGCGATTCATATACTCATCCTGTGGGCCAGAAACAGCCGAATGCCTGGGGGCTTTATGACATGCACGGAAATGTGTGGGAATGGTGTTCAGACTGGTTTGGAGATTATTCATCACCAACCGAGACGGATCCCACGGGACCGGACACAGGCACTTCCCGCGTGACTCGCGGGGGCAGCTGGAATTGGAACGCCAGAGCCTGTCGTTCCGCGTTGCGGA
>JAEENR010000234.1 GCA_016283885.1 Verrucomicrobiota bacterium | reverse complement strand
CTGCCAGGTATTCCACACCGGCACCAGTGGTCATATTGCCGGCAATGATCGGCAGTTCCGGGAACGCGTCACGGATCAGCTTCACACTCTCGCCCACACCTTTCGTATGACCGTGAGCCGTAGAGACCGCGATCACGTCCACACCTTTTTCCACCAGACCATAGACATGCGCCAGTATCCGTTTGCGGTCCAGCTTGCCCGAAGCATCGCGTGTCGCCGAGACCGCGGCACCGCACAGCAGACGAAAACGGCTGTCGCGGGCGGCCTTGAACTGGGCGCTGCGCTCCTGATTGATCTTCAAAATGTCCGAAAGAGTAAAAAGTCCGCACAAACGATCTTTTCCATCCACCACTATCAGCTTATGCTCCATCGGGTTGTCCGTGAAGTACTGATCCGCTGTCGTGATGGCATCATTGCCCAGCTGGCTCTGCAGGATGGTGCAGACCTTGGAGCGCGGGATGATGACATCCGTCACCTTATAGGCGGCAAACCGTTTGTTCAGCACGTGCGCCGGCAGTACGCCCAGCAGTTTGCCTTTGCTGTCCACCACCGGGAAAGTGCTGAAGGTATATTTCTCCTTTTCAATGGTTTGAAGCAGATCCCCGATCTCCTTGTCCGGGGAGATCGTCACCGGGTTTTGGATCAGACCGTGGACATGTCCCTTGACGCGGGCCACTTGAGCGATCTGCTCCTTCTCGGACATATTATAGTGGATCAGCCCCAAGCCGCCGTTCAAAGCCATACCGATAGCCATCCTGGACTCTGTAACAGTGTCCATATCCGCAGAAATGATCGGGATGTTCAGCTCTACGCCTTCTGCCAGACGGGTGCTTAACTGCGTATCGCGGGGAAGAATTTCAGAGTAAAGAGTCGCCAGCGAAACATCATCGTATGTAAGCGCTTGGTGTGAGTGGGCGAGGAAAAAGTCATCGGCGCCCTGGAAAAATTGCAAATCAAGTTCGTTCGGTTCGTGAGTACCAACCATGCGCAAGCATAAAAAAAGATGACCGAAAATTACAAGCAAAAACTTATCTCCGGGAAAAAATCCCTCTCTCGGGAAACTTTTATATTCGCTTACTCCTAAAGAAGAAAAATCCCACAAAAATCCTTGACAAAAAAAAAAAACAGGATAAGTTGCCCACGTTATGAAGATTAAGTTCAAAAAATTGTTTTTCATAACAGGGCTCCTGATCATCGGGCTGGCCGTTGTGACCTGGGGCATCTCCTGTTTGTGGGGTATTTACTGCTTCCATCACGTCAAAAATCAGAAAAACGAACAAGGCATTTCCAAATGGGCCGAGCTTGAGCAGAATGTTCTGTCCAGACCCGCCGGAACCAATCTCTTCGACCTCTCCCCCTGGAAAGAATGGCTGGAAGCCAAAACAGCTGACCCGGATTCCGGAGATGGTGAACTGAACAAATATAGTACGATCCGCAGCGACTTCATTGAAAACGCTCTGACAAATCTCAATGAACTTATCACTCAATATCAGATATCTTCCCAAAATAAGAGAAAAAGAGAAATCCGGAAAGAGTCAACGAGTCGTTATAAAAAATTGATAGATGACGCCATAGATTCCACCAAGACCGTCCTGACTAAAAAGACCGAGTTCGATCAGTTGATGGCTGATTCTGAAGAATATAAAAAACTCACTTCCCAACAGCAGGCCGCAAAGTTCTGTCTTTTCTTGTACTCCAAGAACGAACCGCTTCGAGATAAAATCAAAAAAAATCTGAAACTGGCTCAGTATGAAGCCATACCTGAATCTGAAAACTTTGAGTCTCTCACTTCCAGTTGGTCATACATCCGATATGATCTTATCAAGGATGCAGCCAATTATGCCCGCATTTACGCGATCTTGGGCGAACATGAAAAAACTGTGGAAGAACTTTCATTCCTTTTAGACCTTGTGACTTTGGAGCAATGCGCAAACTCCATTAGTGTTGGTCATGACCGTATCGGAAATTATTATAGCGTTTTTCTTACATTCCAAAGGATATTACCCTATCACACTCTTTCAAATGATGATCTTCTTCAACTGGAGGAACGCTTGGCAAAAATAGCTTATGTAAAAGATTTTCAAATGAATCTGCTAGGTGAGGTCTATCGTCATCCCAATACGAACTTCGATTTTGAAACTTTCCTTGAACGATGCCTGGCTGTTATTTTCTATGGAGAACTCAAACAAGGGGACGCTAAGTATCTGCAATATTTCTGGGATGTATATTCTTCGATCAACACTCAGGAGCAAACGATAGATGAGGAAAAATGGGAACACTTTTTAGAACCCTACATACAAGTTGACCGCAAATTCCACTCCTTACGTTTTGATAAACCGGGACACTTTGCATCATCAGTCTTTACCATCATTTGTAATGCTGACAATATCAAACCAACAACAGAAAGCTCAAAATTCGATTTTCTTAAAGGCAGATATAATAGATTAAAAGTTTTTCAAAACCATGCCATAACATCCTGTGCTCTGGAACGTTATTATCTGAAAAACAAACGCTATCCCGAAAAGCTGGAAGACCTGATACCGGATTATCTCGAAACCATTCCCGAAAACATTCTCCATCCTGACAAAAATTCTCCATATCAATCAGATGGAAAGAGTTATTCCTTTGGAACTTTTGAATTTTAGAGAAATGATTCTTCCCCTTATTTCAAAAAAGCCGGGTTTATCGCCCGACTTTTTTAATTCTTATCAAACATCTTTCCTATGACGCGCTGATGCCCAGGTAGGCGCGGTGGACACGGTAGCTGATGGAGGTCAATATCTCC
>JAEENR010000233.1 GCA_016283885.1 Verrucomicrobiota bacterium | reverse complement strand
TGAAAATCAGTAAACCTATCGGGAGTAATAGTAAACAGACGAAGGTCATCATGTAAAGACCTTCCATATCCATATCTGTCAATCCCAGCATCTCTGCCAGATGAGAGTGATGAATAAAATAGTTCTCCAAAAAATTCAGAGAAAACAATCCTGAAAAAATGAGAACCGCCCAGCCTGCCAGAAGGTAAATCACCTTCAGTCGCAGCATTTTGATTTCGTAGTAGTTGTCTGTCATAGTATTAAGGTAAAGTTAAAATGTTATAAGTATGTTTGGTCATATATAATTAAATACTATGACCATGTAATAAGGTATCTAATATTAAAAAACAGGAACAGATTCAAAAGAATGAACAGATTCAAAAGATAAAGGCAAATGCGAGTCTTTCGGGATAGTGAGGTATGACTCTTTCTCTTTTTTAGCCAGGATACCCGGATATGATATCCAATCGTAAAAATTGGTAGAAATATGAGTATTTGATAAATCGAAGGTATTCCCCATATAATAACAGAGTTATATAAGAAATTCCTCGGCCAATATAAAAGCGTCTCTTTGGAGTTTAAGAGGTTAAATGCTTCGAAGCTTAAACATGTCATGAGCATGAAAACGATAGAAAGTCCCCAAGTTTCCCAGAAACGAAGACGTATCCAGTCGCTGAAAATCAGGATATACAGGAGCAGCAGAGTGGCCATCGTTATAAATGATATGACAAAGGGTGCTTCCGGCAGATATATTTGTTCTAAAAATATCTTAACTATAGGGTGTTCCAATAAGAAATTAAAAAACATACTCAAGAAACACATCCCCGCGAAAATAAAAACCGCCCATCCTGCCAAGAGGTAAAGCACCTTCAGCCTTAGCATTTTGATTTCGTAGTAGTTGTCTGACATAGTTCAATCAGTCTTTTTTCTGCTCAAGTTTTTTTGAGAATTTTTCCAAGTCACGGCAGAAAAGTGTCCTGGGGTTTTGATAGTAGAGGAGAAAATCCTTGCTGTCACGGCTTTTCGGGTAAGGCGCGTAATAGTGGCGGGTGTGAGCGTTGCGCCAGACCACCAGGAAAGAGAAGGAATGTTTCGCGGTGCAGGGCAGCAGGACTCCCGTCCACCAGTCATCGCAGGGGAGCGCCTCGAAACCGGTCTCCGTGCAGCCAACCGGCTTTTGATGCTCCCGTCCCAGTTGTGTCAGGAAGCTCAGCATGGTATCCATGCGCTTCTGATAGCCTTCGCGGTCGTTGCCTTTGGAATAATGATAGCAGTCATAGCCCAGTATCTCCACAGCTTCGTCTCCCGGATAGCGTTCCATATAAGTTTCAGCGTTGGGGACATAATCGGGAGAATAGGCGTAGATCAGCTGGTCGCATCCTCTGGAACGAAGGTGGTTCCGGGTCATGACCCAAAGCTCTTTGAATTGTTCAGTCGTGCAGAGATCCCGTCCCCACCAGAACCAGCTGCCGGAATGCTCGTGCCAGGGACGCAGGATCAGCGGCACCTTTACGCCGTTGGTGTTGGTGATGGAGTTCATGAACACGGCGGCTTTATCCAGCCAGGAGAGGAACTTTTCATGGCAGTCACCGCCGGGCAGGATGGAGCGGACAACCGTCTTGTCCTTGACATCCCAGGCATTCCCGCCGGTGAGGGGATTATCCGCGTGCCAGCAGAACATGTTGATCCCGCCCCGCTGATAATGGGCAAGGACCTCCTTGCGGATCAGGTCGAAGGGGACTCCATTGATATTGTTTTGGGAGCCGTGTTCGATCTTACCCAGATCCCAGCCGATAATGGCCGGATAGTCGCCGCAGACCTCTTTGACATCGCTGCGGGAAGGCGCACCGCTTTTCACATCCGCCTTCCAGCCCACACCGTAGGCGGTGGACTCGTGATGACCAAAGAGGATGCCCTGAGACGGTATCTTCAGCAGAAGTTTCTGGAGCTTTTGGGCTTCCGGTGAAAGAGAGTTGGTTTCGGCCGCGGAAACGACGGTTGCCGCAAAGAGAACCGCGGCGCAGACAGATAAAAGTTTTGTAAGAACCATAAGTTTCAAAATGTTTTCCAGTTAAAAAAGTTAAAAAAGGCCGCGCCCTTGTATTCGCAAGAGCCGCGGCCGATTCCTCATTCACAGTTCCGCAGAACTGTACCCCCGAAGGCGTTATGATTTGAGCATCTTTTCGATCTCTTTCCGTGTCGGGACGGAGGGCTGAGCCCCCAGACGCGTGACAGAAATGGCAGCGGCCGCGACGGCGAAGCGGATGGCACTCAGCATATCGAGCTCCTGACTCAGAGCGGAGGCCAGCGCCCCGTTGAATACATCGCCGGCGGCGGTGCTGTCCACGGCTTTGACTTTAAAGGATTTGATCATCTTTTTGCATTCCGGCGCGGAGAGATAGACCCCTTTCGCGCCCAAAGTGATGATGACGACGGCCACACCCTTCTGATGAAGGATGTCGGCGGCTGCCTGGGCAGATTTCTGGTTTGTGACGGTGATCCCGGTCAGCGACTCGGCTTCGGTCTCGTTGGGAGTCAGGATCGTGACACGGCGCAGAAGTTCCTCCGGCAGAGGCTGTGTCGGCGCGGGATTCAGGATGACGGGCACACCGGCTTTGTCGGCGATCCGGGCGGCTTCCAGAACGGTCGGCAGAGGTGTTTCCAGCTGCATCACAAGGATATCCGCCTCGCTGATGACCTTGGACGCCTTTTTCACGTCCGCCGGGCTGAGAGCGCCGTTGGCTCCGGAGGCCACACCGATGCTGTTTTCGCCGTCCTTGGCCACATAGATCAAGGCCACGCCGGAAGCGTTTTTCTTGTCCCGGAAAACATAGTCCGTGCTGATCTTGTCCTTTTTCAGTCCGGCAATGGTCTGATCCCCAAAGAGATCCTGACCCACTTTGGCCACAAAAGTCACCTTGCCGCCGGGACCGGCTGAGCGCGCGGCGGCGACCGCCTGATTCGCGCCTTTACCGCCGGGAGCGATGCTGAATTTGCCGCCCAGCAGAGTTTCGCCCGGACGGGGTATGCTCTTCATCTGGATGATCATATCCGTGTTGGAGCTTCCAACGACAACCACATTAGCTTTTTTCATATCTTTTTGATGTTAAAGGTTTATCTTCTGTTTTACATTTTGGAGTAGATGAGCAGTCCCAGACCGGCCAGGAAGAACACGAACATCGCCGTCAGCAGTGTGTTGGTGCCTTTGGGCGCGCCTTTGAATTCCTTCCAGATGAACACGCCCCAGAGCGCGGCCACCAGCGTGGCACCTTGCCCCAGACCGTAGGAGAGCGCGGCGCCGGCCTTTTCAGCGGCCAGCAGACTGAAGGACATACCGATATTCCAAATGATGCCGCCCAGCATGCCGATGATGTGCGTCTTGAAACTGCCTTTGAAGTAATCGGAGAAGGGAACTTTCTCGCCGCGGACGGGTTTGATCATCACGATGCTGTTCCAGATGAAATTGGAAAGCACCAGACCGACCGAGAAAACGAGCAGCGCGGTGTAGGGTGTCATGGTGCCGGCCTCCGGTGTGACGAAATTCTTGGCCATGCCCTGGGAGACGAGCGCGAAGAAGCCGCAGCCCATCAGCACACCGGCAATGACGGAAATGACGATGCCCAGCACGGGAGTGCCGCCGGACTTGCTGCCCTGCAATTTCTTATAGGCCAGCGCGTTGATGATGATAGCCACCAGTACCAGAGCCACACCGACACCCAGCAGGACGGGATCGCCCTCCGGACGCAGGCAATAGGTCATGACCACGCCCAGCACCAGCGCCAGACCGACACCGACCGGGAAAGCGACCGCCAGCCCGGCGATATCAATGGCAATGACCAGCAGCAGGTTAGAAAGATTGAACACCACGCCGCCCACAAAGGCCCAGAAGACGTTCTTTTGGAAGAGAGCGCCGATCTCGCCGCCGGCGTTCCACTGCTTGATGTCGTCTATGAATCCGCGACCCACACCGGAATCGCCCATGCTGCCGAGGGTGAAGGCCAGCAGCAGCGCCCAGATCAGAACGCCGAAGCCGTAGTCCCAGTAAAAGAGCTGGAATTTCCACTCACGGCTGGCCAGTTTCTGGGTATTGCCCCAGCTGCCCCAGCAAAGCATGGTGATGATACACAATAAAACCGCTACAAAATAAGAATTTACAATAAACATAATATATTAATCCAATAACGGAGATGAGTATATCTGTTTTATGACTTGATGACAAGAGAGAAATAACAGGAAAAGATTGTCTAATAAGTCCGCTTCTTTTATCATCTTGTGAGCGCGGGGAAACGATCTTTGCGCGATAGGGAACACGCCCGGCCATTTCAGGCGCGGGGTGTTGGAATGATGCGTTAAAATAATGAGGGTCAGTATTTTTGGTTTAGGATACGTTGGCGCGGTGACGGGAGCCTGTTTGGCTTCTCACGGCCACAAGGTGATCGGTGTCGATGTCAATCGTCAGAAAGTGGAGGATTTTGCCCAAGGGCGGCCTTCCATCATCGAACCGGGGCTCAATCATCTGCTGGAGTCCGCGCGGGACAAAGGATTGCTTTCCGCGACACAGGATTGCGGCCAGGCCGTCCGGGAGAGTGATGTTTCCATCGTTTGTGTGGGCACCCCCAGTACCGTATCCGGTTCGCTGGATCTGAGTTTTGTGCGT
>JAEENR010000232.1 GCA_016283885.1 Verrucomicrobiota bacterium | reverse complement strand
TTGAGCAAGAAATGACACTCCATCGTAAGGAAATTAATCGTCTGGACGCAGAAATCGTTCAGCTGCTGAATGAACGGATCCGCCACGCGCTGGGCATTGGTGAGATCAAAATCAGAAATGGTCAGGAAATCTACGCTCCGCACCGTGAGAGGGATGTTTTTGATCGTGTAAAGTCCCTGAACCAAGGTCCGATGAAAGATGAATCCTTGTGCGCCATTTACCGGGAAGTGATGTCAGCTGCGTTGTCGTTGCAGAAGACGTTGGTGGTGGCTTACCTGGGACCAGAGGCAACCTTTACGCATCAGGCTGCGTTAAAACGCTTTGGCACCAGTTTGACGTATATCCCGCAGAGGACAGTAGCGGATGTCTTTACCGAAGTCGGCAAAGGTCGTGCGGATTACGGTGTAGCTCCTGTTGAGAATTCGACAGAAGGTATTGTGAACAATACACTGGATATGCTGGTGGATACCCATTTGAAGATCGTGGCTCAGATCATGATGCCCATCCGTCAATGTCTCATCGGGCGCTGCCGCCGGGATCAAGTCAAGCGTGTGTATTCCCATCCGCAGGCGCTGGCTCAGTGTCGTTTTTGGATTCAGCGAAGTTTGTCGCATGTGGAGATCATGGAGACATCTTCCACCGCGCGCGCGGCGGAGCTGACCTCTAAAGATCCGGAAGGAGCGGCGCTGGCCAGTTCGATGGCCGCTGAAACTTATGATTTGGATATTCTGGAGGATAATGTTCAGGATAGTCAGGCGAATTATACACGATTCCTGGTCTTAGGTCGTCAATGTCCACCCCGAACAGGCAAGGATCGCAGCAGTTTGATGATCAGTGTTCCTGACCGAGTTGGTTCCTTGTTCAAGGCTTTGGAACCTTTCACACGGCACAAGGTGAATATGACCCGTATCGAGTCTCGTCCAAATAAGCGCAAAGCCTGGGAATACTATTTCTTCTTAGACATTGAAGGACATACTGAGGATACAGAAGTGGCACTTGCAATCGATGAGTTGGAACATCTAGGCGCTTACGTCAAGATCCTCGGTTCCTATCCGGAATCCGAATGGCTCTGATTTCAGACCGCAAATGAACTTGGATAAGAGTTGAGTCATCGACTATGAGGGGAAAACATACGGAGAAATGGTCGAGTTCATAAAACAAAACAGAAATAGCCGGAAATGAAAAAGGTAATTTTAATATTTTTGTTTATCATAATATCGATTTCTTCTTACAAAATTTATGAAACATATCTTTTTTCTCACGATAATGCCTCTTTCAGTAGTATGTATATTGAACCGATTCCAAAGGAGATTGTTTTTTTAGACAGCGGAAGAACGGGAACGATGGAGCCTTTTCGTTTCCATCATGTCAAACTCAGTCGTGAAGATTTTGATTCTGTATTAAATGCCCATCCTTATAAGAAAGTAACTGTCCCGGACAAGTCTCTTGATTTAAAAAATATTGAGGATGAGGAGAAAGCATACGATATAGAATTTAATGATTATAAGTACAAAAATATCGTAAGTATGTATAAAGGTTTCAATAGAATATTTGATGGACGTATGCCATTTAATGTAAACGAATTGAATCAATATGAACTCTATTATCGCACAGATACTTCAAAATCCATTTATTTGATAGTAAATCAGGAACATACAGAATTACTGACACTTTATCACTAAAAGCAAAGTCATCATTCGATGTAGGCTTTCCAATAGTGATTTTGTTATAAAACTATTTGAAACAAAAATCCCCGACATTTTCTGGCGGGGATTTTTTGAGATTTTGAATCGGGCTATTTCATTGAACTGATACCCAGACGTTTTTGGATCTCTTCCAAGGGTACACCTTTGGTTTCAATAACCATCGTTTTGATCCAGATCACTTCCAGAACCATCATTCCGGCGAAGAAAAAGAAAATATGTTCCGGCTGGAATGCGGAGACTGCTTTTGGAAAGAAAGTAGTGATCAATGCCGCGAATATCCAGTGAGTGGAACAGCCCAACGAGGTGCCTTCGGCACGGAATCGGTTGGGGAATATTTCTGAGATAAAGACCCAGATGACAGCGCCTTGTCCCACGGCATGGGAGGCGATAAAAGCAAATGTGCAATAGGGGACAATGGTCATGTGATCTGTGTGAAAAGCCCATCCGATCAATGTCAAAGAGGTGATATAGCCAAATGCGCCGATGTAAAGAAGAGTTTTCCGCCCCAGACGATCTATCAGCCAAACGCCCGCAAAGGTGAAGATGAAATTGAAAATACCAATGCCAACGGACTGCAGCAGCGCGGCACTGGAGCCTAATCCGGTCATTTCAAAAATACGGGGTGCGAAATAGAGGATCGCGTTCACACCGGAAAGCTGATTGAAAAAGGCAATGAAAAAGGCCAGTAAAATTGGCAGATGCAGTTTCCAGGTCCAGAACCGTTCTGTGGAGGCTTTGCTGGTGAAGGAAAGAGCGATCTCATCCATTTGGGCTTCCAATTCTTGTTCTGTTGCCTTGGGACGAATGGCCTGAAGAACGGTTCGAGCTTCGGCACGGTTGCCTCGTTTTCCGATGAGCCAGCGAGGGCTTTCAGGGATCCTGAAGCAGAGCAGAGTATAAATGATGGCAGGAATACCTTCCACACCCAGCATCCAACGCCAGGCAACGGTAACATTCAGATGTTTTCCTAAGAAATAATTGGAGATAAAGGCAATCAGAATGCCGAATACCAGATTAAACTGGAACAGTGCAGTCAAACGTCCGCGTGTCTCAGGCGGAGCGATTTCCGCGATATAAAGAGGAGCGGCCACAGTGGAAATGCCGATGCCCAGACCACCGATAGCGCGAGCTAGGATGAGAGCGTAAATGTTATGAGCCAAACCGGACCACACAGCGGAGACAAAATACAAAATACCAATCCAAAGCAGAGTCTTCTTGCGCCCAAATCGATCAGAAGGCCAGGCACTTAAAAGCGAGCCGATAATGGTTCCATACAGAGCAGATGCAATCGCTATCCCGTGCATTTCGGGGCTAAGATTCCAAAGAGATTGTATCTGCTGTTCAGCGCCGGAAATAACGATTGTATCAAAACCGAAAATGAATCCGGCTAATGAAGAGACAATAGACCAATAAAGGATATTATTTTTCATAAAGTTGTAAAAGCGTAAGCAATAAGATCATTCGATAACTTATCTGTCGCAAACTTACTCTATCTAGCCTGCCAGGTCAAGAACGGGTTTATCTTTATTGCAGTTTCATAAGCTCTAAAGTCAAATCTCGTCCTACGATCACAGCCATGATAAGCAGCAGAGCGCCAGAGACACGTGAGATGTTCAAAAGAGTTTTATGCGAAAATTTATGCATCCGTTTGGCCACTTCATACGCAAGGAACCAGAACCAGGCTAGACAGCCCATACCGACTCCTGTGATATATATACATTTGCTGGTAAAGTGAATATCTACAAATTCATGAGCAATAACCGTGCTTGCCATCGTAATCCAGAACAGCAGAACCACAGGATTGAGCAGAATGCGTACAAAACCGACCGTGAAAGCGTCCCGCAGATGTAGCTTATTTTCGATATACTTGGCTCCCAGATTTTTAACTGAAATCCGGCGTGCTAAAAGATAGTTCAGTCCCAGAATAGAAACCAGTAGAAAACTCATTAGTTCCATGATGGCTCGTATCATATTGGAATCAAACAGATGCGCGAACCCTGTAAAGGCTGTCATGCAGTAGAGCAGTTCCATAGTGACAGCCCCCACACCAACAGCAAAAGCGGAGCCGAATCCCATTTTAGCACCTTCATTGACAATCGTTACATTGATAGGCCCTACGGGGACGGATGTGATCAATCCACTGAGGAAGCCCGCGAAAAGCGGCTTCAGGATAAAAAGTAGGTAAGAGGTGTTAATAACTAAGAATGAGCCGAGTTGTTGGAATTATCCGAAGTATTCTCCGGGGTGTTTTCCGTATTTTTTTTAGATTTTTTCTGGTCGAACCATGTACGGATCAGACCGTAAGCCAAGTAACTCATGAAAGTGATTGGCAGCAGGACAGGCAAAACATGTCTTCTCATCACCATGCATCCTCCGATCACCAGCGCTGCTACTACGATCCATATAAAGGAGTTTTTACGTGTGCGTGTACGTAAGTTAATGTGCTTGAAGGAGGGGTAACGCACATTGCTGACCATCATGTAGGAGAGAAAGACCATGATGAACGGCAGGGAATAGCGCCAGTAACCGACTACAAAGTCTCGATCCTGGAACCAGAGCATGAACAAAGTCAAGGAAGCGACAAGTCCAGCTGCAGCGGGAATAGGAAAGCCGACAAAATCTTTGGAAGGAGGTTTACTGCTGTGGGATGGCAGTGCCGCAACACAGTTGAAGCGAGCCAGTCTGAGCGCACCGCAGACCAGATAGATTGATGCTACAAACCAGCCGATTTCCGGGGTTTCCCTGAAAACCGGTTCCAGCACGATACGGTGAACCAGAAATGCAGGAGCAGCTCCAAAAGAAATCAGATCTGCCAGCGAATCCAGTTCGCGACCAAATGGACTTTCTTCCCCGCCCATGCGTGCCACACGTCCATCTAAAGCATCAAAAATACACGCCAACAGGATAAAACAAAGAGCCTGACGAATCACAGCTGCGAAGTTGGCGGAGGCGATGTCTGCCTCAACGATTTTAGTCAGTGCTAAAAAACCGCAAAAGAGATTGCCTACGGTCATCAAGCTGGGCAGAAAGTAAATTTTAACCTCTTTATTCTCTGCAATTTCTTGTTCGGAGCGACGTGTTTCGTTTTCCGGATTTTTTTCTGAACGAAAAGGTCTATATTTCACAGTGATTTTGAAAAGTATAAATGTTATTAGTATTTGGCTAGGATTGTTTCACCGCCGCGGACTTTATCACCGGGGCGAACCGCGATATCCGCGTCCAATGGCAGATAAATGTCCACTCTTGAGCCGAACTGTATCAAACTGATGCGTTCGCCTTGTTCAACAGTTTCATATTCCTGAACCCAAGGAACGATTCGACGTGCGATCAGTCCGGCAATGAGGCGGATGGATATTTTCCGACCTTCCGGTGTATGGAAACCGATCAGCAAGTTTTCATTCGTGGCGGAGGATTCCAGCCTCATGGCATTGACGAACTGTCCGCTGGTGTGTTTCATGAACTCCACTTGGCCACTTACGGGCGCATTTTGAATATGCACATCAAAAATGGAGAGGAAAATGGAAACACGTTTACACTTGCCGCCGACATATTCCGGCTCAGTGGTTTCACCTATGAAGTCCACAGTTCCATGTCCCGGAGAGACAATAATGCCCGGCAGTGTAGGGACAACGGGTGTCGGATCACGAAAGAAGTAGAGGATAAATCCACTTAGGAGTATCCATAGAAAAATGACAACACCGGTAATGGCGACTAAAAAACTGCCTACAGCTTTGGCTATGACACCACCCGCAATCAGCGCGAAGACGAGAATGATCACTTTCCATAGCATTCGTCTGCCTGCGATATTGGCTTTACCTGCGTGTTTTTCAGGGTTCATCATTAGTACATTGTTTGATAAAAATTCAACTTATCTACATCAGCGCCCAGGTTGGGAGATGCCAACACTTTCAGCTGGAATCCCAGCGAAACAGAGAAATCAGTGGGACCGTTGCGGTTTTCACTGACCTTGAAACGAAGCGCACCGACCCAGGATGTCATATCCCGATAGAGAGTGTATTCCTGCTCTTCCAGTGTGCCGTCTCTGGCTTCAAACTGGAGACGAGTGCGGAACGCGTAATTCTCGTTGAATCGCACGGTGAAGCGTCCCATGAACAGGTTATTGCTGTAAAGCTCCGGCCAGTCTGGGATGACCCGTTTTTCCATGAAGCGGTAGCCAAAGGCGAAGCTCCAGTCCGGACTGGGGTAAAGAGTCAGATAGTTGCTGGATTCGCGCATATCACCGTTTTCTGTAGAGACTCGGTTTTCTGTGGTCAGTGAGAGCCAATCGCGCGGAGCGAATCCTAAGCTGCTGTAAAAATCCGAGAACCGGGTTTGATCTTCTCGCGGATCCAGTCTCCAGTCCGTGTACATGGCCCAGTTGATAAGATTGACCAGTCGGGATTGGTTTTCATCTCTGTGTTTGCGTTCGGTCTGGATACGGTTTCTCAATCCCAGACGCATTACGTTTTCACTGTCAATGGAATCCACCGCAGTGTAGTCCGGATAATCCAGAGGTACCATGCGATAGGTTTCCAGTATTTCATCAAATTGCGGTATCTCATCCAAATTGCGGGAAGGATCCGGCACAAAGATATAATTGAAAGAGGGTTCTATAATGTGACGCAGACCGCTGACATCCCAGAATTTATTCTCGGCGTTCCTCCAGGTGCGTGTCAGTTTGAACGAAGTTTCCGCGCCTGTGTTAAATATGGCGCGGCCTACGTTGGCCGTCTTTTTGTAAGAGCCTTCACTTTCACTGTAAAAAGAACCTCGTCCGCCGACGCGGGGAGTAAAGTTGAGCCATCCAAACGATGTGACAGGCAAGGTGATCTGGTGATAGGTGTCCGCGCGGAAGGCGCTGTAGTCATCCGGACGGAACTTATCCATGTTGGAATAGCGATATTCAAAATAACCGGCCTGGCTCTGGCTCTCATAGTAGAGCGGAGTTACCCCTAGTTGCTGGCGGTAAGCGTCAAATTTGACATCTGGCAGACGCTCAACGGTTTGAAAGAAATCATTCACTCTGGGCTGAGCCAGCACATTGAGGTTGAAGTTGTGCCAGTCGTAGTTGTATTCAACGAAACTGTTCGGCTGCTGGTTTTTATTGTAAAGATCTTCCCGCATATCGCGTGTAGCGAATTTATCCGATTGTTCACGGATGGCGGTTTTGATCTCCATTTGCGGACGCAGCTGCAGGCGATAGTCAAAGTAAACCCATTGACGTTCGTGGGGTATCCAGTTTTCGTTACTGTACTTATGAGGCTTATGATCCCAGGTGTAATAGGTTTCTAAGTGGCCGACACCATATACAGGGTGTTTAAATTCAAAATCCTGACCACCGGCCAGCCCGCGATCCCAGCGATAGTCGATATGGCTGGTTCCGGAGAGATTTTTAGTAAAATCGTAGTGAAATCCGTTCAGTAAATAGACTCCGTAAACACTGCGGTAACCCGGTTCCGGCACATAAAAGAAGCGGTGTTTTTCCAAGCGCCGATGATAGTAAGGGAAATAAAGAACAGGAGTATCACCAGCATAAAGAGTTGCTTTCCTGGCCTCTACATATTTATCTGGGACGATTTTGATGATTTTGGCACGGATCTTAAAGTAGGGATCTTCACGGTCATTCGTTGTCAGAAAAGCATCCTCCATCTGATAAGCGGAGTTCTCCATATCAAAGGAAAGACCCGCTCCAGCCGCGAAATAGGGAGACGCGCCGGCTTTGAAGAGCCCGGTAGTCATTTCCCGTGTTTTGAAATTGTATTGGACGCTCTCGCCTGCCCAAGTCATGGGAGTGCCGCCATCTTGCAAAGATCCTTGTTTAACAATGACATTCCCAGAAGCTGTGACTTCACCGGTATTATTATTCAGAGTTGCTTCATCCGCGGTCAGGATCGTGTCTTGATAAGTAACAATAACACCGCCAGACGCTCGGCTGATGCCGGTGTTGTAGTCATAATCAATGAGACCCTCTTGGCTGAGAGATTCCAGATGCCAAGTCTGATCTTCAGAGGAATCCTCCGCGCCGACTTGGGTTATAGCTGCCAAAAGTGCCACAAAAAGAGTTATTCGATGCCGAAATCTCATCCGCAGTCGCACAGTCTAACGGATTAATACCTGTATGCCAAGTATGTTTTGTGGACAGATATGCCCTTTCTTTTGTTCTTTCGGAATGCTTTTATTTTGGCAATGCGGTTCTGCATGAGTTTATCGAATTGGATTGACTTGAGAAGAGTTGTGCTGGATATTGTGAGAGCCGGCAGGTACTGCCGGTGGTTTTTGTATCGTTATGTTGGTAGAGAATGTTATTTCGTCCGCGATCGTTCGGAGCTTTAGTAACAAGCTGGAACAGGCACTTTTATTGGATGTGGCTATTGTGGGAGGCGGTCCTTCTTCCCTGACGGCCGCGCGCGATTTGGCCAGAGCGGGTTTGAAAGTAGCTGTCTTTGAACGAAAACTGGCTCCCGGCGGAGGAACCTGGGGTGGGGGAATGCTTTTCAATGAAGTGGTTGTGCAGGACAGCGCTCTGCATATCCTGGATTCATTCGGCATTCGTCATCAGCCGATCGAATCTGCTACCGGTTATCATACCTTGGATTCAGTGGAAATGGCCAGCGCACTGATTTATGGCGCGGTTTCCAGTGGAGCTAAGATATTTAACGCGGTGAGCGTGGAAGACATAGTCTTCAAAGAAGGAAAAGTCGGAGGTTTGGTGATCAACTGGACTCCGGTGGAACGTCTGGGAATGCACGTGGATCCTCTGACTGTGATTTCCAAGGCGGTTTTGGACGGAACGGGACATCCCTCAGAAATCATGAAACTGGCTTCGGAGAAGGCTCAGATCCGGTTGAATACAGAAACGGGTAAGATATTGGGTGAGAAACCGATGTGGGTGGATAGTGGTGAAACTTCCACAGTAGAAAACACCCAGGAATACTATCCCGGATTGTTTGCCTGCGGTATGAGTGCGAACAATGTGGCTGGAGGGTATCGGATGGGGCCAATTTTCGGAGGAATGCTGCTTTCCGGCGAAAAAGTGGCCAAACTGATCATCCAGAAATTGAAAGCCTGACTTTAATAGGTTGAATGACAAGAAAAAGACGGGCTTTATTTTAGCCTGTCTTTTTTTTATTTTTGCGTTAGTCTTTGGGAGGGTATGAGTGATAAGGCTCTAGATTACTTAGCTCTGGGCAAACGGGTGTTTGAGACAGAGATCGAGTCGCTCCGTTTGTTGAGCGGTGAACTAGATGAACATTTTGTGATGGCTGTGGATTGGTGTGTGGACGCGCTGACACATCGAAACAAGTTGATCCTGACCGGGATCGGTAAGTCTGGCAATGTTTGTCATAAGATAGCTGCGACACTGACCAGCACCGGTTCGGTAGCGGTGGTGATGAACAGTGTGGACGCGCTGCATGGAGATCTGGGCCTTATCAATGATGGAGACATCGTTTTTATTTTCAGCTATTCAGGCGAGTCCAATGAACTGATGGGGTTGCTGCCGGCGCTAAAGCGTTTCTCTATAAAGATCATCGCAGTGACCGGAAACGCAGAGTCTTCATTGGCCCGACACAGTGATTTGATTTTATCTGTAAAGATCCTTCGCGAAGCCTGTCCGTTCAATCTGGCACCGACTTCCAGCTCGACTGCGATGATGGTGATGGGGGACGCGCTGGCGATGACGATTCTTCAGGTAAGAGGCTTTACACGTGAGGATTTTGCCAAATTCCATCCCTCCGGAGCTATTGGCAGAGCTTTGCTGCTGAAAGTCAAAGAAATCATGAGAACAGGCGATCGTCATCCCGTGGTGAATGAAAACTGCACGGTGAAAGAAGGTATTCTGAAAATGACCGAAGCCAAGGCCGGTTCATTAACGATCGTTGATAGCGATGGCAAGCTGCTGGGTATTTTTGTGGATGGAGATCTGCGCCGCTACATGACCAAAGACGATCAGATACTGAACCGTACACTGGGCAGTGTGATGACACGTAATCCTATTACGATCCGTGAAGACGCTCTGGCCGCGGAAGCCCTGCGCATTTTTAATGAACGCAGCATAGATGATTTGGTGGTGGTAAACGCTCAAAATGAGCCCACAGGCTTAGTTGACAGCCAAGATTTACCGAAAATGAAGTTGATGTAATGAGTCCTTACAAAAAATTTTGGGGGTTAGATCCGGAGATCACCTTTTTGAATCATGGTTCTTTTGGAGCGTGTCCGACCGCTATTTTAGAACGGCAAGATGAGTTGCGTCGTGAGCTGGAACGCAATCCGATGGATTTTCTTCATCGCACCTTGGAACCGCGTTATGATTATGCCCGTCAGCGTCTAGCGGATTTTGTAGGATGCAAGTTTGAAAGCCTGACCTTTGTTCCGAATGCAACGACAGGGGTAAACTCTGTTCTGCAGTCGCTCAGTTTTAAGGAAGGGGATGAGATCATCGTCACCAATCATGAATACAACGCCAGCCGTAACGCACTTAATTACGTCGCGTTTATCAATAGAGTTCGTGTCAGACAGGTAGATATTCCTTATCCCATTCAGAAAAGAGAAGAAGTGGTGCTTCCGGTATTAAAAGCGATCACCCCTCGGACGCGTCTTATCCTGCTGGATCATGTGACCAGCGCGACGGGATTCATCATGCCGATAGAAGAGATCATTGAAGAATGCAACAGACGCAATATAGAAACACTGATCGACGGTGCACACGGACCGGGAATGGTCTCGCTGGAGCTGGACCGGTTGGGGGCGACATATTATACCGGTAACTGCCATAAATGGATGTGCACGCCCAAAGGTTCCGCGCTGTTGTATGTGCGGCCGGATCGTATCAGCATCATGCATCCTTCGGTGATCAGCCACGGATTCAATACGATACGCACAGATCGCTCCAAGTATTCGATCCAGTTTGGATGGACAGGAACGATTTGTCCCACTCCGTATCTGTGCATTCCAGATACGATCGATTTTTTAGAAAAAACAGTCCCCGGCGGCTGGCCCGCGATCCGGGAATATAATCATCAGCTGGTTCTGCAGGGGCGTGATTTGATTTGCAAGGCGCTGAATGTACCTGTACCGTGTCCGGATGAATTCCAGGGCAGTATGGTCACGATACCGATCCCGCCGGATCCCCGCAAACGTCCGCCGACCTTACCGAGATTTGAGGCGCTCCTTCAGAATGATCTCTGGGAGAGACATAAAATCGAAGTACCTATTTTCTTCTGGCCGGATCTGGTGACCCGCCATGTCAGAATAAGCGCACAACTCTATAACTCCATTGAAGATTATCAGGTGCTGGCTGACGCGTTGCTGGAAGAGCTGGATCGAGAGAAAAGAATTGATCGGTCTTAGTCTTGAGGAGTGGGATAAGTGCGCCAGCTGATGAGTTTTCCTCTTGAAAAAATAAGTTCTGCTTTCAGAAAACTCTCAGGGTTGTAGTCACTTTCTAGATGACGGACAAGATATTCCTCACCATCACCGCGATTGATGGAACGGTAGTTCCAGTAACGGTA
>JAEENR010000231.1 GCA_016283885.1 Verrucomicrobiota bacterium | reverse complement strand
TGGTCTATCGTGTCATTAAGTTCGGCCTGAGTATCTTTGTATTTCTGAAGCAGAGTGGGCAAGTCGAGTATCTCATCTTCCTGATGAGGATAGCCGCATTGGTCGAGATTATAGCCCAGTTTTTCTTTCAGTTCTTGCGCGCTGATTTTTTTGGCTTTGTCAAAACCGTCCACGACCAGTTCTTGACGGTCATTCCACCATTCTTCGAGCGGTTTGAAATATTCCGCCTTGAAAAGTCTTGTTTTGGAAAAAGTTGGGATATTGGGCGGAGGATCCAGACGATAGAACCAGGTTTCCCGTGTCGGATGGGTATTCTCAAAAAAGAGGATATTGGTCGTAATACTGGTATAAGGGGCGAAAACACCGGCCGGCAGACGGATAACGGTGTGGAGATCGAATCCGGCCAGGAGCTTTTTCTTGATATTGAGCTTGGCGTTGTCCGTGCCAAAGAGGAAACCGTCCGGAAGGATGACCGCCGCGCGCCCGTCTTTCTTCAGACGGTAGAGGATCAGCGCCATAAAGAGATCGGCCGTTTCACTGCTGGCCAGATCGTTGGGGAAGTGGCTCTTGATGTCGGCCTTTTCGCTGCCGCCGTAGGGCGGATTCATCATAATGACATCGAAACAGTCTTTGTCCGTATAGTCCAGGATGTCGCGGATGAGGGCATTGTCGTGGACGACGTTTGGCACGTCTATATCATGCAGCAGCATATTGGTGATGCAGAGCATGTAGGGGAACTGCTTCTTCTCGATGCCGTAGATAGACTTGTCGTAAGATTCGGAGTCTTTGACAGTGCTTTTTTTCGGAAGAGCCTTCAGCCAGCTGGTGATGAAACCGCCGGTGCCGCAGGCGAAATCGGCCATCTGTTCACCGAGTTTGGGACGGATCATGCGGGCCATGAAGTCGGTGACGGCGCGCGGAGTGTAGAACTCACCGGCGGAACCGGCGCTTTGCAGCTCGCGGAGGATGGATTCGTAGATCTCGCCGAAAGCGTGGCTTTCCTCGTAAGAACTGAGGTCGAGCTGGTCAATGATGTTGAGCACCTGACGCAGCAGCACGCCGTCCTTCATGTACTGGTTGGCATCCGAGAAAGTGGTTTTGACGATGGCTTTTTTGACGGGAGTATCGGTCGAGATATCCAGCCGCTTGAGAGTGGGGAAGAGAGTATTGTTGACAAAGTTCAGCAGAGTGTCACCGGTCATGGCACGACCGGAAGGATCATTCGCGGCCCAGTTGGCCCAGCGGCACTCCTCCGGGATGATGGACCGGTAGTCGTCCTCCAGGGTTTCCCAGTCGCGCTCTTTGGCATCATAGACCTTGAGAAAGAGCATCCAGGCGATCTGCTCGATGCGCTGCGCGTCGCCGTTGATGCCCGCGTCGTTGCGCATGATGTCGCGCAGTCTTTTGACAAAACCAGATAAGTTACTCACGATGACTAAATAACATTATAAATTGCTTGTTCCAATTCCTGAACGGCCCGCAGGTAGCCGGCCTTGCCGCCGAACAGATCCACGATCCGTGCCGGAGCGCCGAAGCGGGTGAAGGGATCCACCTTGAGTATCCCCATCCGGGAGATCTCATAGACACCCACGTTCATATATTTATCCAGCAGAGCCTCCAGCACCTCGCGCGCGGGGCCGCTGTATTTGCTGAGGAAATCCCGTTTTTTGACGTTCTCGGCGCGTTCTTTCCGGGTCAGCGGCTTGACATCAAAAGCCAGATGGCGGATGAAGTCGAAGTCATCCACATCGGACATCTGCTGATCGGCCTTGAGAACTTCCAGGTCGATGCCGTGCTCCCGCAGAAGATCGCGGATATTCTCTTTTTTCTCCTCCGCGGACCATTTCCGGATAAAACCTTCCAGCGAGGCGTAAGTGCCGAGGATGTTGGTTCGGGTGTAGTCAATGATATCCACCGTTTTCAGGAGTCTGCCCTGGGTGTCATAAATGGAAACGGTCTTGTCAATGATCCTGACCGTGCATCCATCCTTGCCCACGATCACTTTTTCTTTGGGTGAGGCCGGTCCCTCTTCCGAAGACGGTTCCGTTTCCGCGGGAGAGACTGCGGGAGCGTTTTTCTTTTTGCCGTAGTCCTCGTCCTGTTCGATGGGGCCGTCCCAGTCCGGATCGGCAAAGAGGCGGGAGACATTGCGGAAATCCATGACCACGAAAAACATCTTGCCGGCATCCTCACGGATACGAGTGCCGCGGCCGATGATCTGCTTGAACTCCGTCATGGAATTGATCATCTGATCCAGGACGATCAGTTTGGTCGTTTTGCAGTCCGCGCCGGTGGAAAGCAGCTTGGAAGTGGTGGCGATGACCGGATATTTTTCTGAAGCAGAGATAAAATAACTCAGCTTGCCCTTGCCGTATTCATCGCTGCCGGTGATGCGGACGACATAATCCGGATTCTTTTGGACCATGTCGGCGTTGAGATTATTCAGGGCGATGCGCATCCGCTCCGCGTGATCTTCATTGGCGCAGAAAACGATCGTCTTCTGCATCCGTCCGTAGTGTTTGAGGTAGTCTGTGATCTCCTGGGCGACCTCACGATCGCGGTCTTCTATGACAATGTTGTAGTCAAAGTCTTTGTTTGTATAGATGCGGTCCTCAATGAGCTGGCCGTTCGCGTCGGTTTGCCCCTGATAAGGCCGCCAGCCTTCGCCGATATTCGTCCGGATATTGATCACCTTGAACGGAGCCAGAAAACCGTCGTCAACTCCTTCGCGGAGACTGTAGGTGTAAACCGGCTCGCCAAAGTAGGCGATATTGGAGATGTCGTTCGTCTCCTTGGGGGTGGCGGTCATGCCGATCTGAGTCGCGGTCGGGAAGTATTCCAGGATCCTGCGCCAGTTGCTGGCTTCTCTGGCGGAACCGCGGTGACACTCATCCACAATGATGAGGTCGAAGAAATCGGGCTGGAATAACTGGGATAAACGGGATGCGGTCTCATCTTCCTGAGGTTCCTCCGCGTCGCCGTCCCGGTCGGTGAGCTGCTGATAAAGAGAGAAATAGACCTCGTGAGCAGTGATGGTGACAGGATCATCCTTGGCAAAATTGATCTTGTGGATGCATTTCTCCAACGGCCTGAAATCCTGCTGGATAGACTGATCCACCAGGATATTGCGGTCGGCCAGGTAGAGGACTTTCTTCTTCAATCCGCTTTTTAGTAATCTGTAAACGATCTGAAAAGCGGTGTAAGTTTTGCCGGTGCCGGTCGCCATCACCAGCAGAAGACGATCCTGACCTCGTGCAATGGCATCCAGTGTGCGGTTGACGGCGTTGCGCTGATAGTAACGGGGACTGTGAGTGTTCTGATCCGTGTAGAAGGGATTCTGATAGATGAATTTCTTTTCATCATCATTCAGCCCTTGCCCGTTATTTATAGATTTTTCATAGCGTTCCCGCAGTTCTTCCAGTGACGGAAATTGATCCAAAGGGATCTCCCGTTCCTTGCCCGTGAGAAAATCATGCTCAAAAAAAGCATCGCCGTTGGAAGAATACGCGAACTTGGCCTTCAGCATCTGAGCGTATTCCATGGCCTGCTGGAGACCGGAGGAAACAGTGTGGTTGTTGTCCTTGGCCTCGACAACAGCGATCGCATAATTCGGCGCAAGGTAAAGAACATAGTCCGCTTTCTTGGCTTTTTCCCTGTAGGGGCGATTCCCCTCGATATTGACTTTGCCGACAGTGATGCGTTCCTCCATGCGGATGTGGAGCTCATCCCATTTAGCAGAAATAGCGGGAGTGATATAAAGACGTTTGATGTCTTCTTCCGTCCAGTTTTTCTTTTCTATCGGCTCACCCATGCTGTTGTCTTAGTGTTTTTTCAGAAGATTTTGAGCCGCGTTGTGTATGGATTCCACCAGCTGCTTGGGCGCGAGAGCCTGGACCGCGCCGCCCCAGCCGAGGATCCAGCGCTGGATCTCTTCCAGAGAATTGAGCACGCAATGGACCTTCAGATGCCCGCCGGAAAGCTCCTTGTTGATTTGGGAACTGTGCCA
>JAEENR010000230.1 GCA_016283885.1 Verrucomicrobiota bacterium | reverse complement strand
TTGATGAACTGATAGACCGTACAGCCGTGGTCGCCGATTACCAGACAGCCGGACGCGGACGCGCCGGACGCTCCTGGTGTTCGCTGGAAGGCAATCTCTTTCTCACTCTCATTCTGAAGCCGAATATCCCCTTCTCCCAGGAGTCCGCCCATGCCACCATGACACACTACATGGGGGTCAGCCTTTGTCTGCTGCTGGAAAAAATGGGACTGCGCCCCGGTCTCAAATGGCCCAACGACATCCTGGTCGATGGCAAAAAGATCGCCGGCATCCTGGCTGAATTTGTTCCCGTCGCGTCAAAAAGTTCCCGTTCGCGCATGGGTATCGTCATCGGCATCGGGGTCAACCTGAACATGAAAGACTGCGATCTGGAAGCGATAGACCAGCCAGCTGTCTCACTGGCGCAGCTGCTTCCGCCCAAACGCCGTCCTGATCGTGATCACTTTCTCACCGCCTATCTGGACACCTTCTTTGAGGAATACGACCTCTTTCTGCGGAACGGATTCACCCAGATCGCCCGGACTTACGACAGCTTCCTGCTCTACAAGGGCGAAAAGATCCGTCTCCAGACCGAACAAAACACACGCCGCGGCATCCTCAAAGGCATCAGCCCCGGCGGAGCCCTTCTGTTAGAAGAAGAAAACGGCCGGCAAAACGAATACTACGCCGGCGACGTCTGGCTGGAATAGTTGTAAAAATTCCGCTTTAACCCGGAATCACCATTAGAATAGCTGTCCCTATTGGTGTTTTAGTATGATCAGCCTTTCTTTTGGGATGTTCTGACTTTGTTCTTCGCGGCATTCCCCACAAGTTTAAGGGTTTCAAGATAAGCCTCTTCTACAGGTGAAAGCGTCTGGACCTGATATTTCCGATATTCATCCGTTGCCTTTTCAATGGCCTGTTGGTGGCTCACTCTTCCGGCATTTTCAAGCAGTTTGCGTCCGCCGGATGAAAGCACCGCGTCCAGCTGTTCCACATAGTCGCTCATATACATGGGTTTATGTTCGATGGCATTGATCTCCGCCAGGTCAAAGTAACCGGAAACCAAGTTGTTCAGCACTCTCAGTTCATCTTCATTCAAATAGTTCTTGGCAATGGAAATATCTTTCAGTGTAGGTGATTCTCCCGCAAATGTTTTCAACCCCATAAAAGGTTTTTCAGCATCAACCCGGTCATAGATGACCTCCGCCGCGGTATGTCCGTGTGCCGCGTAGTGTAATTTGTTCTGCACTATCTTAAAAAAGGCAATAGACTCCGTGCTTTTGGGATCATAGTCCACACTGGTGGCATAAAGATCCAGCACTTGGCGGTACAACACCTTCTCGGATGAACGGATATCACGGATGCGGTCCAACAGCTCTTTCCAATAAGCTCCTCCTCCGTTTCCTTTCAGACGTTCGTCATCCAGTGTAAACCCCTTGATCATATACTCTTTAAGACGAGCTGTAGCCCAGATCCTGAACTGAGTACCCCGGATAGATTTCACCCGATAGCCCACGGATATGATAACGTCCAAATTATAGTATTCTATGTTTCTTTCTACTTGCCGTTCACCCTCGGTTTGAACTGTTGCAAAATTTGCAACAGTTGCTTTTGGCTCAAGCTCCCCCTCTTGAAAAACATTCTTGATGTGGCGGGAAACTGTAGATTTATCCCGCTGGAACAACTCCGCCATCTGATCCAGGGAAAGCCAAATCGTTTCGTTCTCTAACTTTACATCAAGCTTTGTCTGACCATCCTCAGCCCGGTAGATAAGGATCTCTCCCATATTCACTTTATTTCCATTGTCGTCTTTCATTATCGCTTCTTCTCTTTCATTATCTTCAAATATCCCTACTCTTCCGTCTGTATGGAATGTCAGTGGAGAAATACTATAAAACTTTCTGACACATTACGAGAACAAGATTACAAAAACATCCATATTCTTTCTCTGTTTGGATTTTTAGAATTTTGGGTTTATCTGGGTTCCCCCTGTATTTTTTTAGGATGTGGACAAAAAGGAGTATAGGATGCTAGAATTAGTGTGAAGGGAGGCTCCATCAGCCGGTGACAATTATGATCGAATATGACAAATACAAAAAGGCTCTTAAAAATTTAGAGCTTCAGTTCGCGAACTACCGCGCACTGGATCCCGCTCTTTCCGGTTTGATGCGTGAAGCTGTGGAGGAATCCGTCATCCAGCGTTTTGAGATCTGTTACGATTGTCTCTGGAAAGTCCTCAAGCGCTATCTTTCCGAAACTTAGGTCTTCCCGATCTCCCCAACAGTCCCAAGCCGATCTTCCGGATCGCGGCTGAAAATCATATCCTAACTGCAAGCACTCCATCCGATCCTCTCTCCATCGAACGATGGATGGACTATGCCAATGCCCGTGTGGATACGACTCACGATTACAACGGACTGAAAGCAAAAGCGGCTTTGGCACTGATACAGGATTTTATCCCTGACGCTATTGATCTCTACCAAAAAATGACCTCTCAACCATGGAAATAATGCCCCCGACTCTTCGGATATCTGAAAAGGAAAAGGCACTGCTGCTGGAACTGGTGCGGCGGCATCTGCCGGGTGTCAGCGTCTGGGCTTACGGTTCCCGTGTCGGCGGGAAAAGCTCTCCGCGGTCTGATCTGGATCTGGTCGTTTTCGCGTCGGCGGAGCAGTCCCGCCGGGTTTACGATCTGAGAGAATCCCTGGAAGAGAGCGATCTGCCTTTCCAGGTGGATCTTTTCATCTGGCACGAATTGCCCGAATCTTTCCAAAAAAACATCGAATCTTTTCACGCCGTGCTGGTCTAGCGGCCGCGCATGATTCCATCAAATAAAAATCCCCCGGAGGTGTTTCCGAGGGATTTTTGTTTCGTTAAGCGGCTAACGCTTTACTTGAGCATCTGGACCGGGGTCCATGCGCCGTTGGCGTCGGAGCTGTCCACACAAGCATAGACAAAGGCCATGCCCATGTAACCGTCACGCACGTTGGCGTACTTGCTGCCGTCGCATTTGAAGGGTTTGCCTTCCTCGAAGGCGCGGACATCAGCCTCAAAGCAGCGATGCAGACGGGCGTAAGCATCATGGAAAGCTTCGGGGTGACCGCTGGGGATGGTCGGCTCGGCCATCAGGTCCGCCGGCAGATCTTTCAGGAATCCATCATTGGCGGTGATGCCGTTGTTGCGCCAATAGACGCGGTCGGGCTGGCCGTCGAGATAGATCTTCAGGCATTCCGGCTCTTCCTGTTTCCAGACCAGTGTGCCTTTGTCGCCGTTGACTTCGATGCCGAGGTCGTTCTTGTGACCAATGGCGATCTGGGAAGCGCGGACCAGAGCGCGGCCTGTGCCGTTGCTCAGTTTGCAGTAAGCGGTGAAGTGATCATCCAGCGGACGGCCTTCCACCATCTTCTCCAGATGAGCGGAGACTTCGGTCACATCCAGACCGGTCACATAGCGGAGCTGCATCAACGCGTGAGTTCCGATATCGCCACCGCAGCAGCTGCGGCCGGAGGTCTTGGGATTGCATCTCCAGACATTCAGCGGCTTGGCCAGCCAGCCCTGGATGTAGGAGGCATCTACCCAGCGGATGTTGCCCAGCAGACCGCTTGTGACGATGTGACGAGCAAAACGGCTCGTCCAGTGTCCCAGATAGGTGTGGGCCACGCAGAAGGGGATGTTCTTTTCCTCAGCCAGACGGACCAGCTTCTCGGATTCTTCCAGATTCAGGGTCAGCGGCTTCTCACAGAGCACGGGAATGCCGGCCTGGAGGGCTTTGTATGCCGGGTCAAAGTGGACATGATTCGGAGTCACGATCACCACATAGTCCAGTCTCTCTCCCAGAGGGAGATTCTTCTGAGCCTCGATCATGGCATCGTAAGACTCATATCCCTTGATGGGATACGGCCAGTTGGCGGCTTCTTCCATCGCAACCTGAGGATCCGGGAAGAGTGCGCCCGCGACAACGCGGCGGGTGCCGTCAAAGTGAATAGCTTTCTGATGGGGCTGAGCAATGAACGCTCCCTTACCGCCGCCGATCAAACCTACATTTAAGGGTCTTTTAGACATAATGATTTTTTAACTTAAAATACTTTATTCCAGAGCCTTTTATTTCCTCCGATCCAGAAGGCCGTCAGGCTCTTGCTACCGTCAGGGGATATTCTATCGGTCTATCCTCAAAGCCGCAAGGCATTTTTCAACTTCATCGCAAAACTCTATTTTATGGAATCCCGGCCGAAAATCAGATAGTATGTCGCCGGCGTTCGGGGATGCGCGCCGTTCAACGAAAATCCTCCACAGACAGATGCTGTTCCATACATTTGAATTTCTGATCCTGTTCACGGTCACGACGGTGTGCGCTTTCGCGTCACGCGGCCGTCTGCGTCAGGCAGTTCTGCTGGCGGCCAGCCTCTTCTTTTATGCCTGGGGCAGTTTGGAATACATCCCCCTGTTCTGTCTGCTGATCCTCTATACTTACGGCTGCGGCTTTGTGGTGGAACGGCATAAAAACCGCGCTCTGCTGGCCGGCATCATCACGCTGACCTTCGCTCCCCTGCTCTTTTACAAGTACTGGCCATTCCTGTGCAGTCAGATAGGCCCGGATTTCTACCGCCAGATGGGCGCGGCCCGTATCGGTCTGCCCATCGGCATCTCGTTTTACACGTTCCAAGCCGTTGCCTATCTGGTGGATGTATGGCGCGGCGACCAGAAGGCCGAGCGCAGTCTGCTCTCTTACAGTCTTTTCATTTCCTTCTTTCCCCAGCTGGTGGCCGGCCCCATCGAACGCGCCTCCCAGCTGCTGGATCAGATCAAGCAGGACTTTGCTTTCGACTATCAGCGTACCGTTCAGGGACTTCGGCTGATGGCGGCCGGACTTTTCATGAAAGTCTTCGTGGCGGACAATATCGCTTTCGTGGTGGACGAGGTTTACAGCCGCGGCGAGACGGCCAACGGTCTTTTCCTGCTGATAGGGACGTTCCTTTTCGGGATGCAGATCTACTGCGATTTCAACGGCTACACGACGATCGCCAGAGGCACGGCACGCATCCTGGGCATCGAGCTGGTCCGCAATTTCAATCAGCCCTATTTCTCCAAATCGGTCACGGAATTCTGGCGCCGGTGGCATATCTCCCTTTCTTTCTGGTTCCGGGATTATCTTTATATCCCCCTGGGCGGCAGCCGCTGCGGTCAGGCGCGCTCCTGTTTCAATCTCTTTATCACTTTTCTGGTCAGCGGCATCTGGCACGGCGCCAACTGGACTTTCGCCATCTGGGGCGGCGTGAACGGACTGATCCTGATCGTGGAGAAGCTGCTCCATATCAAGAAGGAAAAGCACTCCCGCGCGGAACGGATCATCGGCTGGCTCTACACGTGGATCTTCATCAATCTGGCCTGGGTCTTTTTCCGGGCGCAGACGCTGGACGACGCTCTCCACATCCTCAAGCGCATCTTTGCCGACTTGATCCCAACACTTTACGGACTAGTCTCGGCCCACATCGGCATTTTTGAGATCATCCCCTCACGCGGCCGCTTTCTCTGGACACTGGGGCTCAGTCTGACCGGCATTTTCTGCGTCTGGGCTTATTCTTTCTACGAAACACGCAAAGGCCAGTTCGAGGTCTGCGTCGGACAATGGAACCCGGTGGCACGGTGGACATTATATCTCTTCCTGTTAGGAGTCGCGCTCTGTTTCGGCGCGATGGGCAGCAAAGGTCAATTCATCTATTTCCGGTTCTGATATGAAGTCTAAATTCTTTATCCGATTGAGTTTATTGATCTTGTTCCTGGTGATCCTCTCCCTGGCCGGGGCGCTCTGCTATCGTCCTCTGCTGCTCCGTACCAGCCAGGCTTTCTATCTGGACAAGCTGGACCGCTTGGCCACTCTGGCCGAACAGCCTGCGCCCAAAGCGGTTTTTGTAGGCGGCTCCGCTACCCTCTTCGGTGTCCATACGGAACTCTTTGAAAAGACCACCGGCATCCCCAGCGTCAACATGGGCATGGATGCCGGCACCCGGTTCAAGATCTACCTGGAAGCCGTCAAACCCTACCTCAAACCGGGCGACTTCCTTTTCATCCTGCCGGAGTACCAGTATTTCTACACCGACTTCAAAGAGGTCAACCCGAACCTGTTCAACCTGCTGCTCTGCCGGCCTTCGCTGGCACGCTGTCTGGATGCCTCGCAATATCCTCAGCTGCTGTCCGTTTCCCTCATTTCCGGCTGGCAGGCCTGGAACAACCTCACCATCGAGCTGATGCAGGAACACCTGATGAAGAGCGGCTACGGCGTTTACTACCGCACCAATGCCAACGCCTGGGGCGATATGATCGGTCACAAAGACCTGCCGCAAAGAGACTACGGTCTGCTCAGCTTTCCCCGGATACCGATCCCCTCCTCCTTCCTCAACGGCATGGAAGCCTACATCCGCGAATACACGGTCCGCGGCATCCACGTGTATCTGATCCCGCCGCCGATGGACAAACGTTTCTATGAAGCGGAACCGGAAGCCTTTCAGTCCATCGCTGAACAATTCCGCCAACTGGGACAGCTGTGCGTCCCTCTGGGAACTCTGGAGGACAGCACCTATCCGCCCGAAGTCTTTTACGACACCGTTTACCACCTCAACTGGCAAACCGGCGAGGAATACACCCGCAAGATCATCCGCGCCTTCCTGTCCCAAACAAAAACCGCCTCAGAATAAAGACCTGCTTCCATAAAAAAAACGAGGCATTCAAACCTCGTCTCTTTGTCACTTTGTCAACGGCTGGAAATAAAGCACAACTAGAATAATCTATCGCAATAGCCGATCACAGTACACCCAGAATAAAAAAGAAAGAGAGTGAACAAAATTCCCCAAAAAATGTTTTTAATGATTGTCATAATTTTTTGAAGTATATTTTCCATATTACCTGGCATTTTGTTCATTTAATAAAAACATGGGATGAATTCTGAATAGCTGTGTGTTGTTCACAAGGTTTGTCATCCATTTCTTTTTCAATGTTCCGTCTGTTCTTTTTAAATTTATTTAGCTGATCCATTTAAACACCACCAGACTTTCGTATGCCTCTGAAACTGGAACACACTTGATAGAAGCCCAATTTGTGTTTTTCGCTAAATTTTCATAAGTGATAGGTGCCATGACACTCCCTCTTTTAACATTCAAGACGTACCAGCCACCTGG
>JAEENR010000229.1 GCA_016283885.1 Verrucomicrobiota bacterium | reverse complement strand
TGTAGAAACACTTTTACCGAATACGTCGAATCAAAAAGTGGTTTACTATTCTGAAAAGACATCAGAATCAGATCTTGCGAATGCCGAGGTGATCTATTTCAAACCCGGCTATTATAACCTTAAGACAGACGGAGCCCGTGGTTCGATAATCAACGAACATGGCGGTATTACACTTTCCAGCAATCAAAAGATTTATATTGCCGGTGGAGCATTTGTAGAAGGTTACGTATTGAGACGCAATTATGGTGATACCGATCAGGGTGTATTTGGAAGGGGGATCCTTTCCGGGCGTCAATATATGTGGGAGCCGGAAAATTCCAAGAGACTTATGGGACAGCTGGTTCAAACCGGCAAGAATGCCATCTTTGACGGTGTTATGTTTATGGAATCTCCTTTTCATGGAATCGTTCCGACTACTGACGCAACCTTCAATAATGTGAAGTTCTTAGGATGGCACTGCAATAACGATGGCTTTCGCCCGGGGATCAATTCTAAGATCCGTAATTGTTTTATCCGTGTATGTGATGATTTCTTTTATAACTATACATTGGATATTAAAGACTGTGTTCTCTGGCCTTCTTTTAATGGCAGCATTATGACCAATGGCTGGCAATTTTATGACATTGGCGGTTCGATAATGGAGAACATAGATATTATTTTCCCTGAGTGGATAAGCATGGGCAATAACCGGGGTCTGATGATGTCACAAAATGAATATATGTACAATCCGCCATTGGATGCCGCGACTACGGTATTCAGAAATATCAGAATCGAAGGAAAGGTGCCTGGTTTGATCAATTTGAAACCCAACTCTGAATATGATCGCTACGATCCACAAACCAATACCAATCCTGCGGATTCTGACAAAATCCAACTAAAATCTATGGATGATTTGGGATGGATGGGCAATATATTGTTCGAGAATATTTCTGTCGAACGACAGATAGGTGACAAAGAATATGGAATGCGTACCAATCTCATTCAGGGAGCTAAAACAATCGGCAAGACCAAAGCTCCTATTGTAAAAAATCATCCGGAAGCCATTTGGTGGATGAAAGACATTACCTTTCGCAATTTAACTATTGGAGGGGTGAAAGTTACGGAAAAAAATAAAGACACTTGGTTTAATATCGATAGTTATACAGCAAAGAATATTGTATTTGAAAATACTGTTTCAGAATGAAAAAAATTAAAATCAAAAATCAGATGAAAAATTTATTATTCGCGGCGATAATGCTGGTTGTTTCAGTCAGCGGTTATGCCAAACAGGAAAATGTGGAAATACAGGGATCGGTCGGCCAGATCAAGGCGGTCATACAGGTTCCTGAGTTGAAAGCGGAACAGAAGGTGCCGATGGTCATCATCTGCCACGGCTTTGGCGGTCATAAGAATGCCGGGTTGTTGAAAATGATCTCCGATGATCTGGAGGCCAAGGGCATTGCCAGCATCCGGTTCGATTTTAACGGACACGGGGAGAGCGAGGGCGATTTCCAGAATATGACCGTGCTCAATGAAATAGAGGATGCCAGGAAAGTTTATGAATATGTCAACGGTCTTTCCTATGTCAAAGGGATCGCCCTGTGCGGACATTCCCAGGGAGGAGTGGTCGCGGTGATGACAGCGGGACAGCTGGGCGCGGAAAAGGTGAAAGCGCTGGCGCTGCTGGCTCCGGCGGCTGTACTGCGGGATGACGCTCTGAAAGGTCAGCTGATGGGAAAATCCTATGACGCGGGGAACATCCCTGAGTTTGTCGAGCTTTTCGGCGGACGGAAAGTGGGAAGAGAATACATCCGGATCGCGCAGGAGCTGCCGATCTATGAGACGGCTCGTGAGTATCAGGGAGCGACGATCATCCTGCATGGGAAGGCCGACCGTGTCGTGCCGTACACCTACGCGACGCATTTCAATGAGGTCATCCGCTACAGTCATGTCAAGTTATACGACAAAGTGGATCATATATTCATGGGATTCGAGAAGCCGATCAGTGAGGAAGTCACACGGTTTTTTGAAAAAGAATTGTAAAAAAAGAGACACTATGAAAGAGATCAATTACAAAGAAATGAAGTTCAATCCGTTCAACCTGATCGGCGGTGAATGGATGCTGGTGAGTGCCGGCAATGAACAGATCGGCTGCAATACGATGACGGCTTCCTGGGGGCATCTGGGTTGTATATGGGGAAACAATGATCCGACAGCCGTGATCTATATCCGGCCTTCACGCTATACGAAGGAGTTTCTGGATAAGGAGACGTGCTTTTCACTGTGTGTGATGGACGCGTCTTTCAGAAAGCAAATGGCCTATCTGGGGAGTGTATCCGGACGCAATGAAAACAAGATCGCCAAAACGGGGCTGACTCCTGTTTACGCGGACGGCACGGTTTACTTTGCCGAAGCCAAGCTGGTGCTGGTCTGCACAAAACTTTATGTCTCCGAGCTGAAGGAGAGCGGTTTCCTGTACCGGGAGATCATTGATAAAAACTATCCTTTGCGCGATTATCACACGATGTATGTCGGCAGGATCGAAAAGGTTTTGGCCAGGGATGATGAATATCTTGGCTGAAAAATATTTGAAAAAATCAATCACAATGAACAAAAAATTATGAATAACGAAGTATTAAAAGCATTACGCGAACGCCGCAGCGTTCGCAGTTTCAAACCGGAACAAATCAAAGACGAAGAACTGAAAGCCGTACTGGAAGCAGGTATCTATGCCCCGACCGGAA
Source organism: Verrucomicrobiota bacterium (assembly GCA_016283885.1). Taxonomy (GTDB): domain Bacteria; phylum Verrucomicrobiota; class Verrucomicrobiia; order Limisphaerales; family UBA1412; genus UBA1412. The sequence continues at coordinate 4,410 of JAEENR010000229.1, read as the reverse complement.
TGGGGCATCAGGATCCGTGGATCGTAGCCGTGCAAAATCCCGAAATCGTTGCTCAGCTGGTGCGGATGAACGCAAAGATCATGGGCACCGACAGCAATCCGTATTACGGCGCGCCGACGATCGTGCTGGTGTTTGCTTCACATCCGGAAAAGTGGTTCACCTCGGTGCATGACGGCACACTGGTCCTGGGCAATATGATGAACGCGGCCTACGCTGTTGGTCTGGGTTCCTGCTGGATCCACCGTGAACGGGAGATGTTCGAGACGGAAGAAGGCAGGCAGCTGATGAAGCGGTTCGGTCTGCCCGATGGACTGATCGGGATCGGCAGCATCGCGCTGGGCTATGCCGCCAATGCGATACCTGCCGCCAAACCCAGAAAGGCGGATTATTACAGGATCATCAAGTAATGATCCAATCGAAACAATGTGTTTTACAGATTTGTAAACATTAGTGAATAAATATATCAAAGAATAAATGGACATGAAAAAGATTATTTTTTGCTTCATAGCGATGATGGGTGTGCTGACACTGTCGGCACAGGGTATATATGACTTCAAGGTGAAGAATGACGCGGGAAAGGATGTTTCCCTCGCGGACTATAAGGGCAAGGTGCTGCTGATCGTCAATACCGCGACCCGGTGCGGCTTCACTCCGCAATACAAGGATCTGGAGGCGCTGTATGAGAAGTATGCCAAGGACGGTTTTGAGATCCTGGACTTCCCCTGCAACCAGTTTGGCGCGCAGGCTCCCGGCACGATCCAGGAGATCCACCAGTTCTGCACGGACAAATACAATGTCCAGTTCACGCAGTTCGACAAGATCGAAGTCAACGGCGACAATCAGCATCCGCTTTACGCCTATCTGAAATCGCAAAGAGGTTTCGGCGGTTTTGACAGGAACGATAACATGGGCAAGCTGCTCGATGATATGTCCCGCAAAAAGGATGCTGACTATGACAAGAAAGCCGACATCAAATGGAACTTCACCAAATTTCTGGTTTCCGCTGATGGCCGGATCATCCGCCGTTATGAACCGCCGGAAAAGATCAGCGTGATCGAGACCGATGTGCAGATGGAGTTGAATCCTGTTTTGCGCACCATTATGTCGCGTCAGTCTATCCGCAAGTATTTGGAGAAACCGGTGGAGCATGAAAAGCTGGAGGTGCTTGTTCGCGCCGGCATCCGCGCGCCCAATGGCATGAATCGTCAGCCGTGGATCATCCGTGTGGTGGAAAATCAGAAGCTGATCGACGAGGTGACCGAAGTTTTCAAACAGGAGAACCCGGATCAGGTGAAAAACGATCCGAACTTCAAGAATATGTTCCGCAACGCTCCCAACATTATATGCATCTGCACACCGGCCGAAGGCGGCGGTGAGCTGGAAGCGGGTCTGTTTGCCGGGAACGTGGTGACAGCCGCGCAGTCTATGGGACTGGGTACCTGCTGTCTGGGCGGTGCTCCGGAATTTCTGCGGACGTGCGAGAAAGCCAAGTTCTTTGTGGAACGCCTCGAGATTCCGGCGGATTATAAACCGACCCTTGTCATCGCCGTGGGTTATCCCGATGAGAAGCCGGATTTCAAGCCCCGCGATGAGTCGAAGGTGAAGTTCATCAAATAGAGAGGCGGCGGATCATCAGTGATTATACGGCACATTATGATTCGCCCCTGGGCGGGATCACTCTGGCATCGGACGGCACGGCTCTGACCGGGCTTTGGTTCGACGGGCAGAAGTATTTTGCCGACACGCTCGCTCCTGAACATGAGGAGCGGGCGCTGTCTGTTTTTGATAGGACCTGCCGCTGGCTCGATGTTTATTTTGGCGGCAGGGATCCCGGTTTCACGCCTCCGCTGGTGATGCGGGGGAGCGGTTTCCGCAAAGCCGTCTGGGAGGTGCTGCTCACGATCCCTTTCGGACATACGATGACTTACGGAGAGATCGCCCGCCGTCTTGGCTGTAAGTCGGCTCAGGCCGTTGGCGGAGCTGTGGGGCACAACCGTATTTCCCTCATTATTCCCTGTCACCGGGTGGTGGGTGCCGGCGGCAGTCTGACGGGTTACGCGGGCGGCATCGAGCGAAAAGCACGCCTGCTGAGAATGGAAGGGGTTGACATGAGCGGATTTTTATCCCTGAACGGAGAACTGCGCGATGAGTGAGAAAAACGGAAAAGCAGTCATTTCGATCCTGGTGATGGTCTGTCTGGGGCATCTGTTCAATGATATGTTCCAGGCGGTGATCCCGGCCATCTATCCCATGTTGAAGGAGGCGATGGGACTAAGCTTTTTGCAGATCGGCGCCATCACGCTGACAAATAATATCACGGCCTCGCTGTTTCAGCCGCTGGTGGGCTATTTTTCGGACAAGCATCCGCGTCCTTACGGGCTGGCCGTCGGGATGTGTTTTACACTGCTGGGACTGCTGCTTCTATCGGCAGCCGACAGTTTTGTTTTAGTGCTGGCGGCAGTGGCTTTGGTGGGAGTCGGCTCATCGGTGCTGCATCCTGAATCGTCCAAGGTGGCGCGGCTGGCATCCGGCGGCGCGAAGGGAATGGCGCAGTCGGTGTTTCAGGTAGGCGGAAATATCGGCAGGGCGTTTTCGCCTGTGGTCGTGGCGCTGATCATCGTGCCGCATGGGCAGGGAGCTATTCGCTGGCTTTGTCTGATGGCTGTTGCGGCGGTGATCCTGTTGGCCGTGATAGGCCGTTGGTACCGGGGACAGATCGCCCTGTACGGCTACGGCAGATCCGGTCAAAGTATTGAGAACAGGAACCGTTTACCGCGTGGCCGGATCGTCACAGCTCTGTTGGTGCTGCTGGTGCTGATGTTCTCCAAAGATTTTTACATCACCAATATCCACAGTTACCTGACATTCTATTTGATCAGCAAATTCGGCATCAGTATCGCGGCTTCGCAGTACTGTCTGTTCGCTTTTCTGGTCGCTTCCGCGGCGGGATTGATCGCGGGCGGTACGCTGGGCGACCGCTGGGGTCGTAAATACGTGATATGGGTCAGCATCCTGGGAGCGGCGCCGTTTGCCTTGCTGCTGCCGTACTGCGGTCTGGTTGTAACGGTGGTGCTTGCCATGCTGGTGGGGATGATCATGTCTTCGGCGATGTCGGCGATCCTGGTCTATGCCACGGAACTGCTGCCCGGCAATATCGGGATGGTTTCGGGAGCATTTTTTGGTCTGTCGTTTGGTCTGGGCGGCATCGGATCGGCCTTGTTTGGCTGGCTGGCGGACGTATCGGGCATCCAGTATGTTTTCCAGCTGACGGCATTCCTTCCGCTGCTTGGCGCTGTCACCTATTTTCTTCCCGATATCAAGGATTGATCCCTGGGGATAATTTTTCCCGGAGAAATGTGTTGCAAAACTGCCTAAAATTTGTACAAGGATCGTGTATTGTTTTATCCCAAAATCGCCATTAGGGCTAGGGATTTCTAATGACGGTCATTGGAAAGAAATCTGAATATGAAATTGTATATTAGCGAGTTATGACTTAAAAAACTGTAAAAATAGGTGTCTTTTCAACGTAATGATTTCTTACAATTCATTTCCTCTTTAACCCTTTCTCTTATTGTCATTTCTTGCTTTTCCATACTTTCCAATGGCGATTTTGGGATAATTCCTTAACTTTTTCAGAAGTAAGAGATTCAAACTTGTAAGTTCTCTGTTTCCAGTCAATTCACTGCTTTGCTGCGGAATTGGATGACAAAGAAGGCGCTGAAACGCGCGGGAGGTAATAGCTTCCCAACAAATTTTGGTTATGAATGTGGTGGGTTTTCGTCTGCGATCACTGACCGGGAGCCGGAATAACGCCCAGCTGCATCAGCAGGGTGAACATATCGGGCAGGCCGTGTTCACGGATGATCTTGCCATTTTTCAGCTCGTAGATGTTCATAGCTGTCACGCGGATACTCTTGCCTGTGGCGGGAATTCCCATGAGGGGGTAAGTCTGTGTGCCTGTCATGGTGTAGCGTACCAGGATCTTATCACCTTCGGAAATGGTTTCTTCAATCTTCCATTGGATATCGGGCATAGCGCCGCGCATCATTGCCAGCACGCCCATATATCCCTGAAAACCTTTCATTGGTTCCGGAGAGGTGGGGGCATAGAATATCACATTGTCATCAATGACAGGTCTGCCGATAGAGGCATTGCCCGTGTTGATGAACCGAAGGAACTGTTCTATGATTTCTCTGTTTGTAGTCATGATTTTTGTTTTGGTGAAACGTGTTGTGTTCAAAAAATCAATGGTCGTGCAACTGACCGCAGCCGTTTAAGGATATAGGAAGAGAGTTATTTTTTCGAGGTTTTTCATTTTTTTCTATAAGGAGGATAAATCCAAAAACAGGTTTTATCATAAGAAAAAATTAAGTTTAAGAGTAGTTTTTGATTTCGTTCTTGCGAAGGGGG
>JAEENR010000228.1 GCA_016283885.1 Verrucomicrobiota bacterium | reverse complement strand
TGCACTGAGAACGGTATCATATATTTTCCCAATGATGATTTCTACACCTCCTATAAAGTGATCTTCCCGCTAACAAAATCTAATTGCGGCATCATGCAGTTAGCTGAATTTCAATTCTACGGAATCTTATATAGTGATTATCCTTCTATCATTTCACAGCCCGAAGGACGTATTACTTTATCAGGCAAAAAAATAACATTGAGCGTTATAGCCTCGGGTAGCTCTCCTATTACTTATCAATGGTATAAGGACGATCAGCCAATAGACGGCGCTGTCAGTTCTGAATATGAATTTACTGCCGCTTCCACAACAGCAGGGAATTATTATGTGATCGCGAAAAATCATCTGGGCTCGAAAAAAAGTCAAACTGTCTCTGTAGGAATATATGATCCCTCTGAGTATCCCAGCATTTCTTACAGATACAATAACGGCATTTTATCTATCAGTTTCAATGGGCGGCTTTATGAAAGTGAAGACTTGCAGGAATGGCACTTCGTCAGCGATTCCGGTCATTATGAAATTGAGACTTCTGAAACAGCAAAATTCTATAGAACAGAAAAAGTTTTTCAATAACCCTAACCCAAATCAACAGAAATGAAAAAATACATCTCTTTTATTTCATCGCTGGTTCTGCTGGCGTTGCCGGCGGCGGCTTCCACTTTGTATGTTTCCACGGAAGGGGATGATGAAACCGCACAGCCGGATGATCCTGATTTTCCTTTTCTCACGATCCAGGCGGCTTTGGATCAAACCAAGGATGGAGACACGGTCCGGATCGCGAACGGAACCTATCCGGTCACGCCCATCATTGTCCCCTGGTATGAACCGCTGCCGGACAAGATGGCACCTATCCAGATGATCCGCAAGAGCGACATCACCATCGAAGGAGAAGAGGACACCCTCATCCAGGCTCCCGGCGCGGGTGATGTTTTTGTGATGCAGAACTGCACCAATATCGTGATCCGCGGTCTCCATTTTGAAAGCGACCACTCCCCTGTTCCGGACGGCGAGATCGATGGAAGTCCCACCCCGCTTATCCATAGCATGATCCTTCTGCGCAATTTCAATGACGGCATCGACATCAGCAACTGCCAGTTTACGGGTTTCGGCAATCACGCCATCTCTCATCTTTGGAGTCCCAAGACCTCGCAGAACGTCACCGTCACCGATTGTTCCTTCTATGATGGCGGCGCTACCAATGTGACCAACCTGCAGGTGGACGGCGCGGCTGTCAGCGGCATCGGCAGTCACTGGCTGGTGGAACATAACTATGTGGAAAACTGCCAGCGCGGTTTCGAGATCGAATGTTTTTCGCCGAACTTGAAGCACGACATCCATATCCAGAACAATACGCTGACCAACATTCTGGAGCGCGGCATCATGCTTTTTGCCACCTGCCAGGATCCGAATGTTTCCGTCAATTTCTCGGACATCACTATCGCCAATAACAAGCTAACCCGCGTCAAGTACGGCATCTTTGTCAGCGGCGGAGATCAGATCAAGATCACCGGCAACAAGGTCAGCTACTCCGATGAGGTCGGCATCGCCGCGCTGGCCTCGTTCAACAATCTGAGCAACGTGGAAGTCAGCCGCAACTATGTGGATAACTGCATCACGCGCGGCATCCAGGTCAATCCGGCCTCCGGCTACAAGCTGACCCATGCCGTGATCGAAGACAACAATATCAGCGTCACCGGCAACTCCGGCATCCAGGCCGCCGGGGAGGATATCCTGATCCAGCGAAACACCTGCCGCAACTGCGGCTGGATGGGGATGTTCTTCGGCATCCAATCCTGCGGCACCGATGTGCAGATAATCGGCAACCATCTTTCCAATGCAGCCACCACGTTCATGAAGTACGGCATCTACCTCCAGTTCGGCTCCAAAAATAATTACATTGCCGACAACACCATCATCGCGCCGGCCACTGCTCCCATCTTTGACGCGGGTGTGAATACCGTCTATAAATACGCGCTGAAGATATCTAAGGGCAGCGATGGCCAGCTGATCGTCAAGAGCACCAGCGGTCCCGATTACAAAGTCAGCCTCTACACTGCCGGTTCGGATATGGAATGGGAACTGATCGACACACAAATGTCGAATGCTCAAGGCGTGGCCACCTTCACTTATACCCCCGAAAGTGATACCTCCGTACACTTCTTCCGGGCCAGTCAGGACCGCTGATCACCGGGCGCATCCCTTCCAAAAAAAAGGAACCATGATCTCCCGGACCATGGTTCCTTTTCGATTTTCAGACGGCTTGTATTATGCCATCTTGTTCAAGCGAGCCTTCAGATCTTCCAACTGATCTTTCAGGGCAGCGGGCAGATGAGCGCCGAACTTGGCATAGTTTTCGCCAATGCTCTCGATCTCTTTCAGCCAGCCTTCCTTGTCCACAGTCAGCAGCTCTTTCATATCCGCTTCCGTAACGTTGCAGCCTGTGCGGTCGATAGCGTCCACGGTCGGCAGATAACCGATAGCGGTTTCCTGAGCCTTGCCCGTACCTTCCACGCGTTCGCAGATCCACTTCAGCACGCGGCTGTTGTCGCCGTAACCGGGCCACAGCCAGCGGCCGTCTGCAGTCTTGCGGAACCAGTTGACGAAGAAAATCTTCGGCAACGCTTCGCGGTTCTTCTTGGCAAAGGATAGCCAGTAGCCGAAATAGTCACCCATATTGTAACCGCAGAACGGCAGCATCGCGAACGGATCGCGGCGCATATTGCCGGTGGCGCCCAGGACGGCGGCGGTCGTTTGAGAACCGGCCGCGGAGCCCATAAAGACACCGTGTTCCCAGCTGAAGGACTGATTCACCAGAGGGATCGTGCTCGGACGGCGTCCGCCGAACAGGATAGCGGAGATCGGCACACCGGCCGGATTTTCCCAATCCTTGTCGATCACCGGACACTGACAGGCCGGAGATGTGAAACGGGCATTCGGGTGCGCACCTTTGCGGCCGCAGTCCGGTGTCCATTCATTACCCTGCCAATCGATACCTTTTGCCGGAGGCGGCACATCCATATCTTCCCACCAGACATCGCCGTCCGGGGTCAGCACCACGTTTGTGAAAATGGAATTCTTCTCCATGCTGTGCATGGCGTTCGGGTTGGACTTCAGGGACGTTCCCGGAGCCACACCGAAGAAACCGTTCTCCGGATTCATCGCGTACAGACGGCCGTCTTCACCACGGCGGATCCAGGCGATGTCGTCACCCAGCGTGCGGACCTTCCAGCCCGGCAGAGTCGGCATCATCATGGCCAGGTTCGTCTTACCGCAGGCACTCGGGAAAGCGGCTGTGATATAATAAGTCTTGCCGGCGGGGTTGGTCAGAGCCAGGATCAGCATGTGCTCAGCCATCCAGCCTTCCTTGCGGGCGATATTCGTGGCGATACGCAGCGCGATGCACTTCTTGCCCAGCAGAGCGTTCCCACCGTAACCGGAACCATAAGACCACACAGACGGATCATCCGGGAAATGAACGATATACTTCTTGGCGGGATCCGGTTCGCACGGCCAGGGTACATCCTTCTGACCGGGTTCCAGCGGCGCGCCCACAGAGTGCATACAATGGATAAAGTCACCATCGGTGCCCAGAGCGTCGATCACGCACTTGCCCATGCGGGTCATAATGCGCATATTGGCAACCACATACGGAGAATCTGTGATCTCCACGCCGATCTTGGCGATCGGGGATGTCAGCGGTCCCATGCAGAACGGGATCACATACAGCGTGCGGCCATGCATACAACCCTTGAACAGAGCCATCAATTCCGCCTTCATCTTCACCGGATCGGCCCAGTGATTCGTCGGACCGGCCTCTTCCTCTGTCTTGCTGCAGATGAATGTACGATCTTCCACGCGAGCCACATCGCTCGGGTGAGAACGCGCCAGGTAACAACCCGGACGCTTATCCTGATTCAACTTAATAAACGTTCCGCTCTTGACCATCGTGTCACAGAGGAACTGATACTCTTCATCCGAACCATCGCACCAATGCACATTGGTGGGTTGGCATAACTCTTCAACTTCCTTAACCCAAGCGATTAAGGCAGCATTCTTTGTAATGCACTGTCCTAACATTCTAAGTCTCTTTTCGTAGAAAAACATCCACCATCACATTTATTGAAGATCCTCAACGCCCGGTGGATGACGGGGCAGGAAGACCGGCAGCGGAGTGTTCCGCACGACCAAACTCCGAAACAATAGCAAAAAGTAAACCCCTTCGCAAGAATGAACTTGGAAAAAACTACTTTTAAACTTAATCTTTTCTTATAATTCCAATAAACATCACTAAAAACCACCTCAAAAAGACAGATAACTTATTGATCAACAAG
>JAEENR010000227.1 GCA_016283885.1 Verrucomicrobiota bacterium | reverse complement strand
ATTGGGAAATCAAGTACATGGTGGAACACGGGATCGATTTTCAGGCATTTTGCTGGTACGCGGATCAATCCTCCACCTTTTTGAAATCTCAGCATCTTTCCGCCCAGCTTCATGACGCGTATATGAACGCACGCTATTCGGAAGCCATGAATTACTGTCTGATCTGGGAATGCGCCAACGCGGCGCGTCCGGCCTCGCTGGATGATTTCAAAAAGTATTTCGTCCCTTACTTCATCGAAAATTATTTCAAAGACCCCCGCTACATGAAAATAGAGAATCGTTTGGTTTTCTGTATTTTCTCACCGGGATCGCTGACCGCGCAGAACTCGCTCAAGTCGGCTGAAGTTGTTCGACAGGCATTTGATTACATGGAGCAGGAGGTGAGGAAGCTGGGTTTCGACGGCATCATCTACATGGGATGCAATTCCGATAAAAGCACCGTGACACGACTTGGCATGGATGCTACTTATGGATATAACTGGGGAACAGAGGGCTATCGGTTAGATGTGAATAAAACCAATAATCTCAATAAGGCAAAGGAAAATGACGATACCTTTTATGCTGTCCCGACGATTTCTGTTGGTTTTAACAATATTGCCTGGGCCGGAACACGTCATCCCATGATGAGTGTGGAGGATTTCAAAACGGCACAGGAGTGGGTGCGTGATACTTATTTGCCTGAATATGCGCGGAAGGGAACATGGCAGGAAAAACTTGTCATGATCTCTACCTGGAACGAGTACGGCGAGGGAACTTATCTCATGCCGGGCGAACATAACGGCGGCTTTGGTTATTTGGATGCGCTTCGTGATGTTTATACTGAAGAGAAAACTGATTTGAAACTCGATCAGATCCCCGACAAAGAGCAGCTGAGACGCATCAACAGAATGTATCCTCAATACCGCCGGCTGATCCGCAGCAGTGGTTATGCCCAGCTGAAAGAAGCGGAGGAGATCGATCCTTCAAAATATGAAACAGTCGTCAAATTGGACATAACCAAAATGAAGGATCTGGAATGCTCTGCCGAAAGACTGACCGGTTTCAAAGTAGATGAAGATGGAGCTGCCGGAACAAGCACACATTTTGATGCCTATTTCTTTCCCACGATGCCGCCGGGCAGTATTGATTTGTCCAATATCTGTGCCCTGCGTATTCGAGAACAGATACCGTCCGGAGAAACCACAGAGATTTTCTTTGTAACGGAAAAAAACCGTGAGTGGACACAAAACAAGAGCTGCCACTTTACTTCCACTACTGGCGAAATGAAGGACTACATCGTTCGGCTCGACCGCAAAGTCTGGACCGGTAATCTGACACAGATTCGTGTGGATCCGTGCAATGCGAAAGATAAATCATTTCGGGTCAAATCGGTGGAGTTCCTCACGGATAATCAGCCGTTCAGCACTGAGGTCAGTGTCAACGGACTTCCGTTTGTTCTCTTTATGCCTCCGGTCACTATGAAGAACGGGGATGTTCTGATCGCTTTTGATCCGGCGAGTGCTTTGGATCAGCGTTTGAATAGTTTCTGTGAATGGACTTATGATACGCGGGAACTCAGCATCCACGCCAATGGACACACGGTTGTTTTTACCATGGATAAAGACGTTTATTTCGTGGATGGAGTCAAAAAACATCTGGACTATCCTGTTTATATGGATGACGGTTTGCCGATGCTTCCCGTCGCGTGGCTTTGCGCTGATCTGGGATACCTGTGCAAAATCAAAGGTAATACCGTTGAGATCAAAACCCACCGCTGGGGATATGTGAAAAAAATGTAACGGGATAGGAAATCTCTCTATATGACTTCTACGGCGCACCGGGGAACGGCGTTGAGAAAGGCGTTTCCGTAGAATTTATTGAGCAGACGATTGTCCAGCACCACCACGATGCCGTGGTCGGATTGTGTACGGATCAGACGTCCGATGCCCTGACGGAATTTGAGGATCGCTTCGGGCAGACTGTATTCCATAAAAGGATCGCCGCCTCGCTGCTGGATCATTTCCAGCCGCGCTTCGGTCAGAGGATGATCCGGCACCACAAATGGCAGACGGGTAATGATGACGTTGGAAAGCGATTCGCCCGGCACGTCCACTCCCTGCCAGAAACTGTCCAGACCGAACAAAACACTGTCCGTGTTCTTGCGGAATTCATTCAGCATGGCCGAACGGGGCAGGCCTCCACCTTGAACGTAAAGATCAATGCCCAGTTCCTCAAAGAACGGATCCAGTTCTGTGGCCACATCCTGCATCAAACGGTTGTTGGTAAAGAGGACAAAAGCTTTGCCGTGGGTCTGTTTGATGAAGTGCTGGATGTATTCGATCAGTTTGGGCTGGTAGGCTTCATCGCGGGGATCAGGCATCTTGTTGACCAGATAGAGCTTCATCTGCTTTTCATAGTCAAAAGGCGAACCTACCTGCAAGGTATTTGCCGATTCGGCTCCCAGACGTCCGGCGATATAATCCAGACCGACCGGCAGAACACTTTTGATGCCGCCTCGGTAGGAACGCCGGGGAGATTTTTCGATTTTCTCCTCCTCGCCATTTTGTTCCGCGCCAATGGAAAGAGTTGCGCTGGTCATGATGACCGAGGTATCACAGGAAAACAGACGCTGGCGCAGATATTCGGCCACGTTGATGGGCGCGGCGTGCAGACTGATCTGCGGCCGGTGGAGCCGTCCACCGAAGGTGCGTTCCACCCAGTAAACGTGTTCCTGTGCCGCCTGATTCAGAAAGTCGCCGATGTCGTTTTGGATCTCCAACAGACGGGAGGAACAATCGTTCAGCTCCGCGTTGGACTGGTCGTCATCGTTGGAGTCTGTCACCCGTGCGATATCGTCCCGGACTCTGGCCAGATGCTGGGCAACCTGGTTTTCCACCAGATCCGGACGGCGGATCCGCAGCTCGCTCCACTTATGTTTAGAACTGGTGTCCTCCTGGAGTGAATCGCAGGCATGTTCGACCGCCTCGAAAAACTTCTCTCCAGACTCCAGCGCATCGGCCACATGGGGGACTTCATTGGGCTTGAGCAGCGAGGTGAACAGACCTTTCTGAGTGTTCGGATTGTACAGACGGTTCAGCGCGTAGCGGAACTGTCCGCTGGAAAGACTAATGCCGATATTCTTGGAAGCAACATTCTCCAGTGTGTGAGCCTCATCAAAGATCACAAAGTCATTTTTCATCAGCACACCGTCCACCGGCGGGATCGGCACCATACCCAGATTGACAAAGAAAAGCGAGTGATTCAGAACCAGGACATCCGCGTTGAAGATTTTCTTGCGGGCGCGTTGGTAGAAACAGACATCGTGGTCTTTGGCAAAATCGGAATCATGGCCGCAGAGTTTCGGGGAACAAAGACCGCGTTCAGAACAGACTTCGGCCCAGACCTTGGGATCAGGCTCCTCCGCGAAATCGGACAAAGTGCCGTCCTTTGTCTTTTGAGACCATTCATAAATGCGCTCCAGCTCCCGCTGCTCGGTCGTGGTAAAGAGATTCTTGGCGTGAGTCATGGCACGCTGCAGCCGGCGTGTGCAGAGATAATTGGCGCGGCCCTTGAGCATCGTGTAGGTGAAATCTACCCCCAGCACCTTTTGCAAAAGAGGCAGATCCTTGTACATCAGCTGTTCCTGCAGGTTGATTGTGTGGGTGCAGATGATCGCTTTCTTGTGCATCTGTGTAGCATAGAGGATCGCCGGCACCAGATAAGCCATGCTCTTGCCCACACCGGTGCCGCCTTCCACGATGAGCTTGTTCCTGCCCAACAGAGCTTCGGCTACAGCTACGGCCATTTGCTGCTGTTGGGGGCGGTATTCAAAATTTTTGGCGCGAGCTAGGATGCTTTCCGGCGAAAAAAAGGTACGCACCTCCTCCACCAGATCCGTTTGTGAAACACAATTCTGTTCAAAAAAGCTGATCACAAAGCAGATGTCACGGCAAACGCTTGAATGGACTGAAAAAATCTTAATCCAGTAATTGAATCTTAAAATGGAAGTTGGATTCTTCCGTATAATGACGGGGGAACAACACTGTCAGCAGACCGCTTCTGTAGTTGCTGTCATCCGCCGCGAAGAAGGAGAAACGCTCCTTGACCGGCTTGCTCCAGGTCACGCCATCCGCGCTGTAGGAAATGCCGGCCAGTCTGCCGCGAGGTCCTCTGATGTAGGCTACATCGGATTCCTGATCCGCAAAGCGAGAAATCTTGATGATTTCCGGAGTTTCAAGTGGAATCTCCTGGAAACAATAAAGTTCTGCCTTATTCTCACCCAGGTCGAAAGTTCTGGAGAGATTCGGCCCGATGAAATAATTCGTGTCAACGCCTTCCCATTGGATCGTATCTGTCGTGCGGA
>JAEENR010000226.1 GCA_016283885.1 Verrucomicrobiota bacterium | reverse complement strand
AAAACATATAGAAGATCCGAAAATGCTGGATCGTTTGGTGGAAGAATACCGGTATCTGGGTGTAGGCAAGGAAGAAGGTCCCGCGCTGCTGGCAGACACAGCCATGTACGTGCTGAAAGCAAAAAATTCCTAGGAACGGTTACGTGTATCGCCGGTGACTTTCGGCATTCCAAAACGGCGTATCCTCAAGAATTCATCCCAGCGGTTCAGCCGTGCGCGCAGAAAATGCCGGAACATCCAGAAATCAGATCGCTGCCGCAGAGGAGCCAGCCGTTTGCGTTCACTTTGCAAATGAGGCCGAAGACGGCGAACATCTTTCAGCACGTTCCAAACCGTATTCTTGAAAAAAGATAAACGGCGCAGAAGAAGAACTCCGGCCAGTCCCTCCAGAATAAGCCAGCACATTTGCAGCAAAGCCGTCAGACGCATCAGCCATCCGCCCTGTTTCAGCAGCACCATCAGATTGTTTCTGTTGGCATAAAAGCGTTTCGTGTCGCTGGTGCGGAACTCCACGATTTTCTCTCCTCCGGCGGCATTGACAGCAGCCGCGCCCCGATGATGCAGGACAGCTTCACGGATCCCCAGACAGCGGCCTCCGGCCAGCCATATCCTCCAGGAAAGATCCAGCTCGTCCGCGTACATAAAAAAGTTTTCATCGAATCCGCCCAGACGTTCAAACTCACTGCGGAGCACCAGATAAGAACAGCCTTCGGGCATGAGAACTTCCCGTGTTTGGGGAAAATCGAGCCGCTGTGTCGGGAATCCGAAGAGATCGAATCCGCCCGCGCCCAGGCTTTGAAAGTGGTCGGAATCATAATCTAGCACGCGCGGCGTGGCGGCTGTGGCGGAGCGTTTTTCCGCTTCACGGATCAGGACTTCCAGAGTGTCCGGTTCCAGACGTGCGTCATTATTGAGGAAGAAAAGCCACTTGCCACGCGCTTCTTTAGCGGGCAGATTATTGCCCTTGCAGTAGCCGTAGTTGCCGCCGTTTTGGATGAAGCGTCCATGGCCCGGCGGCCAGACGGAAAGTATCTCTTCGCTGAGATGATCGGAGCCGTCTCCGGATTGATTGTCGGCAACGATCGTTTCGGTTTGATCAAAAATACTCTGTGCCCGCACTGAATCCAGACAGGATCGCATCCAGCGGGCTCCATTATAATTCAGGATGATAATGGAAACGAGCAAACGGGATCAGGCTTGTTTGGTGACCGCTTTGACCCAGTCCTGATGCTCCAGATACCAGTGGACGGTCTCGCGGATGCCTTGTTCAAAGGTATGAGCGGGAGTCCAGCCCAGTTCGCGCTGGATCTTGGAAGCGTCAATGGCATAGCGGCGGTCGTGCCCCAGACGGTCTTTGACGAATTGGATCAGCTTGCGGGAGGTTCCCTGGGGCTGTTTTTGATAATCGTCCACCAGATCACAAATAAGCTGGACGATGTTGATATTGGCCCATTCATTGTGTCCGCCGATATTGTATGTTTCACCGGCTTTGCCCGTTGTCAGAACGATCCAGAGCGCCTGAGCGTGGTCGCCCACATAGAGCCAGTCGCGCACGTTCTTGCCGTCGCCATAGACCGGCACCGGCTTGCCATGAAGCAGACTTTGGATCACCACCGGGATCAGTTTTTCCGGGAATTGATAAGGCCCGTAATTGTTGGAACAGTTGGTGATCACGGTATTCATCCCGTAGGTGTGATGATACGCGCGCACCATCATGTCGCTGGAAGCTTTGCTGGCGGAGTAGGGTGAATTGGGAGCGTAAGGAGTGGTCTCGGTGAAGTACCCCGTCGTGCCCAGTGTACCGTAAACCTCATCGGTCGAGATATGATGGAAGCGGTGAGCGGCAAAGTTATCCTGCCACAGACCGCGGCAGGCTTCCAGTAAATTGAAAGTACCAGTTACATTGGTATGGACAAAAGCGCCGGGATCGCTGATAGAGCGGTCTACATGGGATTCGGCGGCCAGGTGCATGACATGGGTGATGCCGCAGTCACGGATCGTTTTAGCAACGGCTTCGCGGTCGCGGATATCCACCTTCGCAAAACGATACTTGGGGTTTTGATCCACACCGGCTAAGTTTTCCGGATGTCCCGCGTAGGTGAGACAATCCATGTTCACGAGCAGCTCGATCTCGCTGTTGTTGATGATGTGACGGATCAGGTTTGAACCGATGAAGCCTGATCCTCCGGTAACAAGTAATTTCATATCAAATCAAAAATCTGGTTTTCTTTTGCGATTTTCTCTGGAGGGAGAAAACCTCTCCAACTCACGCAGGGATAGATCCTGCTGCTCCTGCCGATCAGACTGCCGGGATTCAGCACCGCGTTGCAGCCGATCTGGGCGTAGTCTCCTATGATCGCGCCGAATTTTTTCAATCCGGTTTCTATTTCTCTTCCTTGGGCTTTGACACAGATGCTTTTCTGATCCAGCTTGGCGTTGGAGATTTTGACTCCCGCGCCCAGATGGGCTTTGACTCCCAGAATAGAATCACCGACATAATTGAAGTGGGGGACTTCGCATCCGTCCAGAAGGATGGAGTGCTTTACTTCACAGGCGTTGCCGATGACACAGCTGTTTCCGATCAGGACGTGATCCCGGATATAAGCACCGTGCCGGATATGACAGTGGCTGCCGATGATCGCCGGACCCAGGATCATAGCTCCGTCCTCGATCAGGGTGTCATCACCGATAATCACGTTCGAGTCAATGTAAGGATTACCGATACGTGTGAAGGAACCGGAATGGCCGAAGGAATGGTTGTTAAAATAAGCCTTTAATTTTTTGAGTGCATCCCATACATAAGTGCAGTCCGCGAACAGATCTGAATGCGTGCAGTGCTGGAGATCTAAAAAATCAGAGGGGGTAAACATGATTCTTAGAACTGGACTTGTGGAGCCTGTTTTTCGGTTTCGGTAGTTTCAAAAAGAACTTCCGGTTTGAACCCCAGGATACCGGCCAGAAGTACATTGGGGAAGATCTCGATCTTGGTGTTGTAGCGCGTGACGCTGTCATTATAGAACTGACGCGCGAAGGAAATCTTGTTTTCAGTGCTGACCAGCTCTTCCTGCAAGGCCAGGAAGTTCTGGTTGGCTTTCAGATCGGGATAGGACTCCGCCACAGCCAAAAGCCGTGCGAGGGCGTTGCTCAGCTTGCCTTCCGCGGCGATCGCTTCCGCCGGCAGTTTCGCGCTGGTGGCCTGTGCGCGGGCATTGATCACTCGCTCCAGAGTTTCTTTTTCGTGAGCGGCATATCCTTTGACGGTGTTGACCAAGTTGGGGATCAGATCATGACGGCGTTTCAACTGAACATCGATTTGAGCCCAGGCGTTCCGAACAGTCTGCCTCAGGGCGACCAGTCCGTTATAAATGACCATCACAAAAAGCGCGATGGCGACGATGATCGCGATGAACACAACCAAAATAGCGATCAGTAAACCAATAGTACCGATAATACCTAACAACATACTTGATCCTTTCTCTTTATAAATCTTTAAAAAATGAGCCGTTACATTTCGGCTTTCACGCCCATTATTAAATTAAAAAAACTATTCTAAGTCGAGAGTTTTCTTAAACTTATTGTCGCAATGCCTTGTAGCGGAGTTTTTGGTAGGAATCTTCGGAAAGCACCCCGGCATCGAGCAGTTTTTTGGCATACGTCAGCTGACGTTCGCCCACCTGATCTGATTTGCTGCGGTTGAGACTGCTGGGCAGCATTTCCAGGTTAGCAAAGTCATTGCCGATCTCCGGTGCGATGCTGACAGGGATAACATGGTCTATCTCAACTGTTTCTCCTTCATAAGGCCCGCGTGTGATAGTGGCCGCTTTGCCGTTCTTGAGTTTTTTCTGATTTTTCTCTGTCAAAAGCCCCAGATTGCGAGCGGTTTTTAAATTATGCAGGATCATTTCCGCTGTGAGCTTGCCGTGATCCCCATGGGTTCCGTTGATGAACAAGGCCGTGTAGGTGATGTATTTAGAGGGGACGTGCCATTCATCGGAGGCATTGAGCCAATAGACCACCTTGTTCACACGAGGATTCGCGCCGCGTTTTTCCAGAGTTGCCAGTTTGACCGGATCCGTCAGGCTGATGACGGCCACAAGACTTTGAGCGGGAGGCCAGCACGAAGTCAGCGTCCCCAGCAGAACGACGATGGAGACAACCTTCTTCAGCTTGAGCAGGTTCAGCAGCCTGATCACGCCAAAGGTCTTGAGGATTTGATACAGCATTTATCGATTAACGACTGCTCTGAAAAGCGCTTTAGGACAGCCTTCAGTTTCAAAGCGGTAATCCGCGCTGTCATCATCCATGAGATCTTCCCAGGTGGCACCGTCATCTTTGCTGATCTGCAGCGTACCCGAAAAGGTGAGAATGATCGCCTTTACATTGCCAAATTCATCCTTTACAACATCTTTGACAGCGACCTCCGGATCTTTTACCGGCAGCGCGTTCAGGGTGCCTTCGATGATTTGGATATTGTATCCGTTGTGATAGAGACCGCCCACGCTCAGAGGATAGAGGCCGGGAGTCAGGGGATAAACCAAATCTTCCAAAGCGACTCCGCCGACCAGGTAAATGGGTTCTCCCTGTAAAGTGTCACCATTGATGAGTCCTTCCACTTCATAGCCGAAAGGTTCCACGATTTCATCGCAAAGTTGTTCCAAACTTTCCACAGTGATGGTCGCTTCCAGCGGGGTGACCGTCAGAGTGACCGGATTGGAGATAGCGGGGAAGTAGTTTATCTGATTGCGGGAACCGCCGGTTTGATAAGCGTAGAAAGTCGTCATTCCGGCACCGGTGATGTGTACCTGATATCTTTGGGTGGTAGCCACATTCGGATCGGTGCTGTAATAGTTCAGACCGAAACTGGCATCACTTTTCGCAGAAAGGGTGAAGTCCCTTGATCCGTAGGGAAGTATGCTTTCTTTCAGCTCATTCAAGGTAACGATTTGATCCACAGAATTGGCGCGTACTGAATGACCGGAAAAGCTCTTTTCCCACCCGGTTGTTTCAGATCTGCTGTAAATCACAAGAAGAGAGGATGTTCCATAGAAAATATCGTCAATGATCTCCGGGGCGTTGCCGTTGAAACCAAGACTGGTAAGGCTGCTGCAGTACCAAAACGCATGGCTGCCAATAGAGGTCAGTGTTGCCGGGAAAATGAAGAAAGGAGCCTGAGCACAACTGTTGAAGGAGTGATCGGCCAGGGAGATAGTGCCGTCCGGGATGATTTGCGGTCCCAGTCTGCCGGCCGGATAGACCAGCAGAATGGTGCCTTCTTTGTTGTAAAGGATACCTTCCACACTGCTGAAATTGGGGTTCTCACTGTCCACATTGAAATCTGTCAGATGAATACAGCCCAGGAAAGCACCGGCACCTATAGTTGTGATCGGGGCCGGTAGATCAAACGTTCCCACTTTGCCGCCAGGACAGAAATACAAGGTATTCAGCTCCTTATTATAGAGTGAACCGTCCATGGTCGTGAAATTTTCGTTATCGGCATCCACGGTGAATTCTTCCAGATTGCCGCAATAAGTGAAAGCGTCTTCCGCAATTGTCTGAACCGCGGCCGGGATATGGATCCGGAGCAGGGAGGAGCATCTTTCAAAACATCTCTCTTTCAATTCCGTGACGGCATTTTCAATGACAACGGTTTCTAAGTTGCTGCATTCAAAGAATGTTCCTTTTTCGATCGTTGTCACTTCCGGGGGCAGAGTCATCTGGGTCAGACTGAGACAGCCGGCAAAGGCATAATCGCCGATTGTGGTGACGGTTTCAGGCAAGTTGATTTCCAACAGACGGTTGCATCCGTAAAACGCATATCCTTCCACTTCGCGGAGAGAATCACTCAATAGTACAGATTCCAAGTTTCGACAATAGGAGAACGCCTCCATTCCTATGCTTGTTATCGTTTCAGGCAGAGTGACATGGATTAGATCATTATTGCGGCTGAATGCCCATTGTCCGATGGCTGTTACCGGCAGATCCTCGATCGTTCCGGGAACGATCACATCCTCATCGCTGCCAGTGTATTCAGTGATGATAACAGACTCATCCTGAATTATATATTCAAAATCAAAAGCGTTTGCGGATGCTGCCAGGATAACACTGCACAGAGCAGTAAATAAACTAAAAAACTGTCCAAAAGAATGACTCTTATTTTCTGTGAACATATTCAAATTCCATTATGATAGATTTTGCCGTTTGTTGTTTATAACAAACCCCGCTCATTATGAAGAGAGAGAGGATTTTTGTCACTAAATATTAACGGGATGTCTCCGAAAAAATAAGGCAACGCAGATAGAGAACATAGAGGAGAAATCCCGGCTGAGTGACCGATCGTATTTTATTTCTTCTAAATGCTTGAATTTTATTGAAAAAAGAGTAAAAAGGAGCGCTTAGGGGCAAGTTCCCGCTCTGCATAGGGAATGCCTGGAAAATCCAATCCGGTATGGAACGTATAAAATTTGTTGATATTAACCGCTTTCATCAACCGATCCGCAAAGATCTTCTTGAAGCTGCGGCACGAGTGATTGATGGAGGTGTTTACATTGGGGGTAAAGAGGTTAAAGATTTTGAGGCCAATATGGCCAAGTGGATGGGAGTCCGCGAAGTTTGCGGCGCCGCCTGTGGAACGAGTGCAATTTTCTCGGTGTTAAAGGGGTTAGGCGTCAAAGAAGGGGACGAGGTCATCACAACGGTCCATACGGCGATCGCAACAGCTGAGGCGATCACGCTCTGCGGTGCGACTCCTGTTTTTTGTGATTTGGAGCCCGGATACTTTTTCCTGAGCGCGTCTGAGGTGGAAAAGAAGATTACCCCTCGCACTAAGGCTTTGCTGCCGGTTCACTTATACGGTCAGCCGGTGGATATGGATGCCATGCTTGCTATTGCTAAGAAACATGGACTGCCGCTGGTCGAGGATTGCGCGCAGGCGCAAGGCGCGAAATATGATGGGAGGTATGTGGGAACATTTGGTGATGCTGCCACGTTCAGCTTTTTCCCCTCGAAGAATTTAGGCGGTTTTGGCGATGGCGGTGCATTCACCGCGAAAGATCCGGAGAAGATGAAGTGGATGCGGATGTTCTCTAATCATGGACGTATGCAGAAATACGAACATGAGTTTGAAGGGATCAATTCTCGTTTGGATACACTTCAGGCCGCTTTGCTGAATGTATGTCTGCCGCATTTGGATCAGTGGAACGCGGCTCGCAGAGAAGCCGCGCGCTGGTATGATGAAGCTTTTGCGGGAGTGAAGAATATTACCGTTCCCAAGGTATTACCTAACACGGAACCTATTTATCATGTGTATGTGGTGATCGTTCCTGATCGGGATGGATTACAGAATTTTTTGAAAACAAGGAATATAGACAGCGGTGTACATTATCCGATGCCGCTTTCTCTGCAAAAAGCCTACAGCCGCTTCAATCAGGGGGCGGGGTCTTTCCCCGTAGCGGAAGAGGCTTGCGCGCACATGCTTTCGCTGCCGATGCACCCGGCCATCCGCAAAGATGAGGTGGAAGCGGTGGCGGACGCGGTCAAGGAGTATTTATCAAAGTAACGGAATTTCATGGAACCGGACGACATAGACATATCTGTTGTGATCCCCGTTTATAATGAAGAGGAAAACGTGGGACCGCTGATGCAGGAGCTGGATGAAGCTTTGACCTCTACAGGGAAAAAGTTTGAAGTGATTTGTGTCAACGATGCCAGCACGGATGGGAGCTTGACCACTTTGAAGGAGCTGCGCGGCGCGTATCCCTGGCTGAGGATCATCGAGCATACCGTCAATTCGGGTGAGAGCGCCGGCGAGGCTACCGGCATGGAGTATGCTCGTGGAGCGATCGTGATCACGATGGATGCGGATCAGCAGATGGATCCGGCGGATATTCCCGCGTTTCTGGAGGCAATGAAACCCGGAGTGACAGCCGTCTGCGGTGTGCGCAGAAAACGTCAGGATGATTTTGTTCGGAGAATGTCCACGAAGATCGCCAACGCGTATCGGAACTGGATAACCGGGGATAAGATCACCGATGCCGGCTGTACATATCGCGCGATCCGCAGGGAGGCTTTGCGGGAGATACCTGTTTTCAACGGGATGCACCGCTTTTTGCCAACGATGCTCAGATATCAGGGTTACCGCGTGGAGGAAATTTATATCAATCATCGTCCCCGCACCCGCGGTGTTTCCAAGTATGGAGTGGGGAACCGTTTGTGGCGAGGGATCAAAGATTGTCTGGGAATGCGCTGGTACCGCAGCCGTGTGGTCAAAGGCAGCAGAAGTCATGAGATTTAACTGCCGCCGATAGGTTTAACACTTTTTTAATGATGGAATCCCCCCGCCAGGCACCAATGGACAGATCCCCTGGGAAAGAGGGAAAGAAACGTTTTCCGGTCAAGAGAACTGTCGCGCTTATCCTTTTTTTACTGCTGCTGGTAGGGATCGGGTTGCACGCGCCGGTCAAGGAGTATGTTTCATCCGTCCAGGAAAGTGCCCAGAAGATCGTTGAATTCGGCTGGATGGGGCACATTATTTTTTTGCTGGGAGTCACTGTCCTTGTTATGGCGGGAATGCCGCGGCTCCTTTTCTGCGGGATCGGTGGGATGGCTTTCGGCTGGTGGCTGGGGCTTATCTATGCGGTGTCGGCAACCCTGCTGGCATATTATCTGCAGTTTCTCTTTGTCCGCTGGGGGGGAAGGCCTTTTGTCGAAAAATATTTAAAAAAATACCCGGTGACCGGCAAATTCATTCGGGATGAAGGTCTGGGAGCTGTGATCCTGGCCAGACAGGTCCCGCTGCCCGGAATCGCCATAAATTTTGCTTTTGGGCTTTCTACAGTCCGTAATAGAGATTATATTTTTGGGACGCTCATCGGGCAGTTACCTGAGGCGTTGCCTTGTGCTCTGGTTGGCGCTGGTCTGCTGGAGACATCGGGAAAGGATTTGACCGTGATGCTTTTCCTGGCAGTGGTGGCTTTTGCGGTATTATGGGTAGGCTTTAATTTACTATTGCGCTATTTGCGAAATAAAAACAATCATGCAGAACGAAGAAAAGTATAAATTTGGATTAATTGGGTGCGGCCGTGTTTCTGAGAATCATCTGAGCGCACTGACATCAGGAAATATCCCTTCAGAACTGGTTGCCGTTTGCGATCTGGATCCCGAAAAGGCAAAGTCCAAGGGGGAGAAATATCATATTCCCTGGTACACTGATTTCCACAAGATGATGGAGGAGCATCCTGAGATCCAAATCGTCAATGTTGCCGTTCCTACGGGATATCATGCTCCTGTCGTGATTGATTTGGCGCAGTATGGCAAACATATCGTCACAGAGAAGCCTATGGCCTTAAAGGTAAGCGATTGTGACGCGATGATCGCCGCTTGCAGAAAACAGGGAGCCCGCTTGTTCGTTATCAAGCAGAACCGTTTCAATCCGGCGGTAGTGGCCGCCCGCAAAGCGTTGGAAGAAGGGCGTTTTGGGAAAATGGTCATGGGGACGGTGCGTGTGCGCTGGCGCCGTTATCAAAAGTATTATGAACAGGATAACTGGCACGGCACATGGCTGCTGGACGGTGGAGTCATGTCTCAGCAGGCAAGTCATCATCTGGATTTGCTTCAGTGGTTTATGGGACCCATCAAGCAAATGTTCTGCAAGACCGCAACGCGCTTATTGAATATCGAAGTGGAAGATACCGCTCTGGCGACCTTTGAGTTTGAATCCGGAGCGCTGGGAGCTTTTGAGGCCACGGTGGCGACCCGGCCTGAAGATCTGGAAGGTTCACTGAGTTTGCTGGGAGAAAAAGGCTCTGTCATTATTGGCGGACACGCGGTGAACAAGATCCTGTATTGGAAATTTGATGAAGAACGCCCTGAAGATGAGCAGATCAAGACTCAGTATTCACAGGATGTCCCGAATGTATATGGCCGGGGGCATACCCCGTTTCTGGCGGATATCATTGAGGCGGTTCGTTTGAATCGCCCCGCTCTGATGGAAGCAGAGGAAGGCCGCAAAGATATCGCGATATTGACCGCTCTTTATGAATCCGCGGCATGCGGAGGCAAGTGGGTCGTTCCCGGATGTCCTATTGAAAAATCCCGTCTGGGTAAAGGTTAGAGGCATCCAGCCCGCCGGAGAATAAAAACTCTGTAAGCTCCGAGAATGTCATGAATCCGATAGAAGAGAAAGAACAAGCACCTTTAAGCGAAGACGCTCAGAAGATATCCTTGCTGTACCGAAGTGTTTCGATATTGCTGTGGGCTATCCCGTTGTATTTGATTTTCGCGGTGCAGACGGTTTTCACGGATTACTGGAAGTTGTTCTTCATGGGGCGTCTGGATATGATTGGGATACTGCCGACAACTTGCACCGCGGCGCTTGCGATGTACGGGATGATCCTGCTGAAGCGTTCACGTGTGGGAAATCAGCTTTTCCAAAAGGAGATCGGCTTTTTTGTTTGGTACCTGGCTGCGATCGTGGCGTTGTCGCCTTTTTTCTACTGGTTTTCGCAAGCTCCGGGAGCGCAGATACTGAGGCTGGGGCGTTATGCGTTCAGTTATTTTGGGACGATGGTGTTCCTGCTTTGTTTAGTGCTGCTCTACAGTCTGATCGTACTGAGCGGCGTGGTGTATAAGCTGGTGGGGATGTGTGACTCGGTCGAAAGACGAAATGAGGCCGGAGTGTTCATGATCTTTAACAGTCTGGTGGCGGCAATACTGATGCTGGTACTGTTCCTGTACCAGTTGGTTGTTTCGGGGGTGATCGTCTTTGGGAATTTACAGCCGCTTTGTTTCTATTTCAGTTCCCAGCTGCATTATATGTTCGTACTGTGCGCGCTGGTGCCGATGGCGGTGTGTGTGTGCTGGCTGTGGCATGTGCGGCAGACTGTTTTTCAAAAAATACTGAACGGGGATCTGCAGATCACGGATGATGATCCGGTCCCGCAGAAAGAACCAGCCCCGACAGAAGAAGTTTCATCGTAATTTTAAGATTTTTTATGAAGCAGATAGCTCAATACCAGGATGGCCGTTTAGAGATACAAGAGGTGCCGGTGCCGGTGCCGCCGCCCGGAGGTGCGCTGGTGAAGGTGACCCATTCGGTCATCAGTATCGGAACCGAGAAGATGAAGGTGGAACAGGCCAAAATGAATTTGATCCAAAAGGCGATGGCTCGCCCGGATCAAGTCAGAAAGGTGCTGGAGACCGTTCGGAACCTGGGCTGGAAGAGCGCTCTGCAAAAAGTGCGCAACCGGATGGAATCGCCCACGCCGCTGGGCTACAGCGCGGCCGGTGTAGTCGTGGCTGTGGATGCCGGGAATACTCGTCTGAAGGTGGGAGACCGAGTGGCTTGCGCCGGTGCCGAATGCGCGAATCACGCGGAGTTCATCGCCATGCCGGATCTGCTGATGGCCAAGATCCCGGAGAATGTGCCGGGCTGGATGGCGGCTTATTCCACGGTGCTGAGCATCGCGCTGCAGGCCGTGCGCCAGGGTGATGCCAAGCTGGGTGAGCAAGTGCTGGTGATGGGGCAGGGACTGATCGGACTGCTGGGGACCGCGCTGCTCCACGCGAACGGCATCCGG